>DAOMZC010000022.1:0-21095 GCA_035437965.1 Pseudomonadota bacterium | reverse complement strand
CACCGCCCGCGGCCGCGACCGCGCGGTGACTCTCCGGTCCCGCCTCCCTCGCCGGTCGCAGCCGCGCAGCCGGGGCCGAAGGCGGCGGCCAACCGCCCGCTGGCGGCGGTGCGCCTGGAGTGCGCCAACGACGGACCGACAAGCCGCGCCTGCGAGACGATCCTGGCGGCGGCCGGCGAGTCGCTGCGCCGCAAGTACCAGCTCATCGCCCCGGAGAAGCTCGAGGAGCTGCTCAACCGCGAGCCCTCGCTGCGCGGCTGCCGACGCGACGACTGCCGCGCCGCCATCGCCGAGAAGCTCGAGCTGTCGCGCCTTGTCGACATCATCATCCAGACCCAGAAGCACCACAAGACCAGCGCCACCGTGCTCGTCTTCGATCCCAGCGCCAAGGGCATCTCGGCCGACCTAGAGACCCAGCTCAAGCCCGAGGAAGACAAGCTGCGCAGCACGATCATCGACGCTGTCGATCGGGTGATGCTCAGCCAGCGCAACACCGCGGGGCTCAAGGTCTCGGTGAAGCCCGATGGCGCGCGCGTCACGATCAAGAGCGGCAGCGGCGACGCCCGCGTCCTTACCGACGCCGAGCGCGACGGCGCCAAGGACGTGCGGCTGTTCCTCGGCACCTACACCCTGCATGTCGAAAAGCCCGGGTTCATTGCCCAGGATCAGACGGTGACAGTGCGGGAGGCGGGCGCGGCGCTGCAGGTCGAGCTCAAGACCCAGCCGGTCAAGGTCAAGCTGGAGTGGCAGCCGCCCGAGGCGCAGGTGCTGGTCGACGGCATCCGGGTCGACCCGCGCGAGCACTCGGTGGAGCTGCCCGAGGGGACCCACCACTTCGAGGCGCTGGCCCCGCGCGGCTCGCCCTACGAGTCGTGGGCCGACGACATCGTCGTCAAGCAGGGGATGGAGCCGCTGCGCATCGCCCTGCAGCAGCTCACCGAGCTGCGCATCAAGGCCCCCAAGGGCTACACGGTGAGCGTCGACAACCAGCTGCTGCCGACGAGCGATCTGCAGGCCAGCAGCTACATGGTCGAGACCGGGTACACGATCACCGCCGGCCCGCACACGGTCCGGGCGGTGAGCTGGCGCGGCCTGCAGCTGACCCGCCGCATCGAAGTCCTGCCGCGCGCCAGCACCAACGTCGTGCTGAATCCGCCGCTGCTCGCCCCGGGCCTGGTCCTCATGGCGGCGGGGGCGGCGTCGCTCATCACCGGCGGCGTGCTGCTCGCCTTCGACGGCCAGCCCTCGGACAACCTGGGGCTGTTCCGCTACACCTTTACCACCGGTGCGGCGGTGGCGCTGAGCGCCGGAGCGGTAGCGCTCCTGGCCGGGACGATCTGGTTCGGGCACAACGCCGCCAACCACCCGCGCTTCCACCGCGCCGACGCAAGCCGCACCGCCCTCCTTCGCCCGCGCCTTTTGGTCGTGCCGAGCTTCGGCATCGCGAGCGCGGGGATACTCAGCCAGATAAAGTTCTGATACCGTTCGCCAAGTCCACGCGGCCTTCCTGCAGGTCCCGCGAGAGGAGTGGCGATGCGGATCGAATCATTCATTGCCCGTCAGCCCGGCCGCTGGTCGGGGGCGCTGCGGCGCTGCGTCCTTTTAGCCCTCATCGTAACCCTCAGCGGCGCCGGTGCCCCGAGTGGCGGCTGCAAGCCGGCCGACGACCCGAGCTGCGCCGGCGGAGTAGCGTGCAGCGAAGGGCAGCGCTGCGTCCTTGGCGAGGAGGACGGGCAGGGCATGTGCGTCACCACCTGTGACAGCAGCAAGTCCTGCGGTGAGGCGACGCCGGTGTGCGACCGCCAGGAGCTGTTCTGCCGGACCTGCTTCCCCGGCGAGGACGCGCCCTGCCAGCTGCGCGATCCGCAGCACCCGCGCTGCGGCGGCGGCCACTGCGTCGGCTGCCTGTCGCCGCGCGCCGACTCCGCCCAGGCCACCGAGTGTCAGGGGCGCGACCGCGCGACCCCGTCGCTCACCCCGGTGTGCGACCAGGCCCAGAGCACCTGCCGCGCCTGCCAGCGCCACAGCGAGTGCGACTCCGGGGTCTGCGCCAAAGACGGCAGCGGCGCCAGCTTCGGCGTCCCGCAGGGCAGCTGCGTGCCGGTCGAGCAGGTGATGGTCGTCAACCAGGAGCTGTGCACGAGCGACGGGCCGGTGTTCTGCACCCTCAAGCAGGCGCTCGCCCAGATCGACATGAAGCGGCGCTACATCGTGGTGCGCAAGAGCGCGGTGGCGAGCGATTTCAGCGACGTGCAGATCGGCAACCAGGCGAGCCACCAGCAGTACCCGATCACCCTTATCGGCCCGCTCGCCGATGGCCCGCCGACCAGCGTGAGCAGCCCGCCCCTTGTCAACCTCGGCGGCGATAGCAGCAAGGACTCGCTGACCATCACCAGCAGCCGGGTGGTCGTCGAGGGCTTCCCGATCCGCGATGGCAAGGCGGGCATCGCCTGTCAGGGCGCCGGCGCTCAGGTGCGGGTGGTGCGGTCATTCTTGTCGGGCAACGACACGGCGCTTTTGGCCACCGCGGGCTGCAGCCTGACCGTCGAGCAGTGCTGGTTCGGCCGGGGCCCCGACAGCAGCGTCTTTCGCGGCTCGCTGATGAACGCGCGCACCGTCGATGTCACGGCGAGCGACTTCTGGGTCATAAACAGCGTGCTGGCCGACAACGGCGACCCGCGCCGCGTGGAAGGCTTCGGCGGGGTGCGGGTGCGCAGCCTCAGCGTCGGCTCGCGCAGCCGCTCGGGGATCCTCAACAGCACGTTCCTGCAGCAGAACGGCCTCGTCAAGTTCGGCAAGCGCTACCAAGGGGTGCTGTGCGACGTCGGGGTCGGCGATCGGCTGGTGGTGATGAACACGCTGCTGTGGAGCGACGCCAACCTGCAGCCCGAGGAGCACTACATCGACTCGATGTGCGGCGCGAGCCTGCACCACAACGCCTCCAACGACCCCGCCCTGAACTCGATGACCGCCGACAAGAGCCTGGTGCTGCCGATGGACGCGGCGCCGTTTGCCAGCGCCACGACCCGCGATCTGCACCTCGGCCCCCGGCTCACCGTCGAGGGACGCTCCCCGAGCGACAGCGGCCTCCTGGTCCTCGACCTCGCCCCCGACCGCATCCTCGCGCCGACCACCGATATGGACGGCCGCCCGCGCGCCCAGGCCGGCGGCACCATCAGCATCGGCGCCTACGAGCCCGCCCCCTAACTAAACCACGCCCCAAACGAAATACGAACCGGAGCGGGTCCTGTCACCTACGGCACCCCGCCGCTCGCGCGTCGGGGCCCCCGCCTCCGGCGCCACCCACTCCTAAGGAAAAATTACAGGTTTCAGCTGGGGCGCGGGTTAGTTCACATCCAGAAACCGTAGCGAGGAGCCTTGAGCGGCGTGGCGCCCGCCCGGAGCGGCCTCTCGGCCGTGAGGACGGATGACGCGCCGATCAAGGCCCGGTTTCCGGATGTGAACTAGCTGGTGCCGTGGCGGGCGCCGGGGACGCCGTAGACCGCGAACGCCAGCCACGAGACATCGCCCTCGGCGCGGATCGACTCGCGCGCCTCCGAGATGGCGACGGCGAGCGGGCGGTTGTGGCTCCAGGCGCGGTAGAACATCTCGACGAACTGGCCGGCCTTGGCGGTGCCGATCGGCCAGGTGGTGGCGACGACCGCGCCGGCGCCGGCGGACAGGAAGCGCTCGATCCACTGCACGGTGCCGGCGGGTGCCAGCGGGGTCGGCGGCGCGCTCGGCTCGCTGACGTTGATGAAGATGAACGAGCCCTGGAACGGCGGCGTCTGCCCGCTCTTGCGGAAGCGCGGCGCGGGGACGATCTGCACCGGGGTGAGCACGCCGTCCTCCAGGTGCAGGCTGGCGGCGCTCTTGTCGCCGCGATCGAAGGAGCCCTGGCCGCTGACGTGCCAGCCGGCGATCGGCCCCTGGGCGAGCAGCGGCTGTAGCTCGGCGACGCGGTGGATCTGGCGCAGCCGCACGTCGAGCAGCGCCAGGCACTGCTGCTCGCGCCGGACCAGCGCCTCGACCCCTTTGGGGGTGACCAGCACGCGCGGCGCGGTGTCGAAGCGGCAGGTGTGGCTGCCGCTGCCGCTGCGCGCGAAGGCGAACCGCTCGGCAAGGTAGCCGCCGGTCAGCCCCTTGCCGACGCGCAACAGCTCCCACGGGACCCAGGTCTCGGTGCAGTCGACCTGCAAGAGGGTGCCGGGCTGCAGCTGCTGCAGCATCTCGCGCACGCTCGGCGGGATGAGCTGCTGTGCCAGCGACTCGCCGAGCGACTGCAGCATGGTCTCGCGGGCGCCGCCGTCGAGCGCCCCGAGCCGCTCCAGCTCCTGGGTGCTCAGCGCCGCCCGCACCCGGTCGGCGAGCGGCAGATCGATGGGCGACTCGCCGCTGGCGACAAGCTCGATGCTCTCGTCGTGGCAAAGGCCCAGCTCGACCTTGAGCCGGCGCCGCCGCGACGCCTCGGTCCCGTGCGAGCCCGAGGTCGAGCCCGGGCCTTCGGCGCTCGCCTCGCCGATCGGTCCGTACTCGCGCACCCGCAGCACCGCTTGCGGGGCGCAGTCGGGCAGCACCGTCTCAAGCGGCGTGCTGGCCTGGATCTCGCTCTGCACCAGCGGCTCGCTGGAGTCGCCGCTGTGCAGGGTCCGCACCTCGGGCCGCAGCATCAGGGTGGCCAGGCGCGCGCCGCGGTGGCACACGGCGACCTCGACCCGCGCCGGCCCGATCTCGCGACCGCGCAGCGGCAGCAGGAGGTCGGCCGACTGTCCGCCGAGCAGCAGCTGCAGCATCCCCTGGTCGGCCTGGAACGCCTCGAGCTTGCCGTCGGGGAGGCAGATGTTGATCTCCAGCGCGCACGACAGCCGCTGGCGCACCATGCCGTCGACGCGGGCGGCGGCGCGGGCGTCCGCCCACAGCCGCAGCGCGACCTGGCGCTGCGCCGGCACGACCGCCGGCATGCTGGCGTGCATGACGAAGCCGAAGCTGACCTCGCGGCCGCCGCCATTATCCAGGGTGCGCGACGCCACAGTCTTATTCTTCGCGCCGCCGTTGCCGCCGCCGCTGCTGACCCACTGATCGAGCCAGGAGATGCGGTGCGCGGCGCCGCGCCGGCTCACGGTCTCGGACTCGGCGGGCTGGCGGCGCGCCGCCGTCGGCTCCGAGTCGCCGGCCTGGCTCGGGCTGGCTTCGCTGTTGGGCTCGGTGGCGGCGCTGGCGTCGGTCTCGGCGGCGAAGCCGCTCGGCGGCGGGCCGCTCGGCAGCCCGGAGGTGACCTGCACCCGGAGCACGAACTCACCGACGTGGATCCGGTCGGAGTCGCCGACCACCGTGGGCGCCAGGACCTTGCGCCCGTTCAGGTAGGTGCCGTTGGTGCTCTTGATGTCGGTGAGGATGAGTCCCTGCGGCGTCGCCTCCAGCTTGGCGTGCCGCTTTGACACTTTCGCCGTCGGCAGCACGATGTCATTTACATCGGCGCGACCGATGGTGATGACCGGCTGGTCAAACTCGAACGAGCGGGTCTCGTTCTTGGCGTGGACTTCAACCACAAGCATCAGTGCGGAGCTCAGGGTGACCTATTTTCGCACAGAACCCGGCCACTTTTCGAGTGAAGCGGCGCCTGAACCTACAAATTCGCGCAAGCCTCAGTGATGAATGGTGTCGAACATGCGGTTTAAGCGCACCGAGCTCCGCTCGCCGGCCGACCACCAGATGAACCACGCCTTGCCCTTTATGTTGTCGTAGGGGACAAAGCCCCAGTAGCGGCTGTCGTGGCTGTTGTCGCGGTTATCGCCCATGACGAAGACCTGGTCGCTCGGCACCGTCCACTCGTTGCACATCGGCACCGGCAGCGGCGGGCCTGACTCGTTGTGGACGGTGACGTAGCTCTCGTTGCCGTTCCACTCGCGGAAGGCGGTGCAGCGCACCTTGTGCCAGCCTCCCAGGGGGCGATCCTCGTCGTAGTCTTCGTACTCGCAGGGGCCGGAGATCGGCTCGCGGCGCAGGGGCTTGCCGTTTATAAGGACCTGGCCGCCGGCGCAGACCTGCACGTTGTCGCCGGGGATGCCGACGATGCGCTTGATGAAGTCCTTCTCTGGATCGCGCGGGTAGATAAAGACGATGACCTCGCCGCGGCGCGGCTCGCGCACGTGCTCCAGCACCTTGACGTTGGCGAACGGCAGCCGCGCCCCGAAGATGAACTTGCTCACGAAGATGTGGTCGCCGACCTGCAGCGTCGGGATCATCGAGCCCGACGGGATCTTGAACGCCTCGACGACGAAGGCGCGCAGGAGCAGGGCGATCAGCACCGCGACGCCGATCGACTCGACGTACTCGCGCGAGGCTCCCTTGCGGGCAAAGCTCAGGTGCTCGGTCAGCACCTGGTCGATCTGGCTCAGCGCCTCGGCCAGCTCGGCGCTGTTGCCGGCGGCGCGGGCGGCGATGAGCTCGGCCAGCGCGTGCTCGACCGTGGCGCGCGCCTCGCTGCCCAGGCGCCCGCCGTACAGGCGCAGCCGCCGCTCGGCGTCTTTTATCGCCAGCTCGGCATCGCGGTGCAGCATGAGGTCCTCACGCGCCGTCTCGATCGAGCTGCGGAACAGCAGATACGGCACCCCGAGCACCGCCCCGAGGATCGCCGCCGCCACCAGCAGCTGCAACAGGCGCGGCGCCGGCAGCCCCGACAGATCCACCTGGTTGGTGAGGTGCACGACGAGCAGGAACAGCGCGAGCAGCGCCGGCAGGGCGATGATCCACAGGTGCTCCAGGGCGAAGCGGAGCCACTGCGGCGGCCGGTTCGGAGGGGCCGCCTCAGCACCGGGGGCAGGCTGGGCGGCGGGCTTGCGGGCGGGCCCATTGCCCGAGCCGGTGCCCGAGCCGGTACCCGAGCCCGTGTCCGAGCCCGTGTCCGACCCGGTGCCCGAGCCCGTATTCGACCCGGTGCCCGAAGTCGTTGGCTGCGAGTTCTCGGTCATCACTACTCCACCTTGAGCACCGCGAGGAACGCCTCCTGCGGGATCTCGACGTTACCGACCTGTTTCATGCGCTTTTTGCCCTCTTTTTGGCGCTCTAGCAGCTTGCGCTTGCGCGTAATGTCGCCGCCGTAGCACTTCGCGGTGACGTTCTTGCGCAGGGCCTTGACCGTCGTGCGAGCGATGACCCGGGTGCCGATCGCGGCCTGGATCGCGACCTCGAACTGCTGCGGCGGGATGAGCTCCTTCATCTTGATGCACAGCTCGCGCCCGCGATAGTACGAGCGGTCGCGGTGGGCAATCGCCGACAGCGCATCGACCCGGTCGCCGTTGACCATCAGGTCGAGCCGGATGAGGTCGGCTTCCCGATAGTCGTGAAGCTCGTAGTCGAGCGAGGCGTAGCCGCGCGACACCGACTTCAGCTTGTCGTAGAAGCCGAACACCACCTCGGCCAGCGGCAGCTCGTACTTTATGATCACGCGGTCCTCGCTGGCGTAGTTTATCGCCTGCTGGATGCCGCGCCGCTCCTGGCACAGGGTGATGAGCGAGCCGACGTACTCGCTGGGCGTGTAGATCGTCGCCAGGATGATCGGCTCCTCGATCGACTGGAGCTTGCCCTCGTCGGGCAGGGCGGCGGGGTTGTCGACGATGACGACCTCGCCGGAGCTCGTCGTGGCGCGGTACTCGACGGTCGGCGCGGTGGTGATGAGGTCGAGGTTGTACTCGCGCTCCAGCCGCTCCTGGATGATCTCCATGTGCAAAAGGCCGAGGAACCCGCAGCGGAAGCCGAAGCCGAGGGCCAGCGAGGTCTCGGGCTCGTAGGTGATCGAGGCGTCGTTGAGGTGCAGCTTGTCCAGCGCGTCGCGCAGGTCGGTGTACTTGGCGTTGTCGGTCGGGAAGATGCCGGCGAACACCATCGGCTTTACGACCTTGAAGCCGGGCAGGGGCGCGGCGGCGGGCCGCTCGGCGTGGGTGACGGTGTCGCCGATCTGGGTGTCGGCGACGGTCTTGATGTTGGCGAGGATGAAGCCGACCTCCCCGGTGCGCAGCTCCTTGAGCTCGACGGGGTGGGGGTTGAACACGCCCAGGCCCACGACCTCGTAGGTCTTGCCGGTGGCCATGAGGAGGATCTTCTCCCCGACCTTGAGCGAGCCGTTCTGCACCCGCACCTGCGCGACAACTCCACGGTAATTATCGTACCAGCTGTCGAACATCAGCGCCTGCAGGGGGGCGGTGGGGTCGCCCACCGGCGGCGGGACGCGCTCGACGACCGCCTCCAGGATCTCGGCGATGCCGCGGCCGTCCTTGGCGCTGGCGAGGATGGCGTCGGAGGCGTCGATGCCGATGACGTCCTCGATCTGCTTGCGGATGCGCTCGGGCTCGGCCGACGGCAGGTCGATCTTGTTGAGCACCGGGACGATCGCCAGGTTACTGCCGGTGGCGACGTAGACGTTGGCCAGGGTCTGCGCCTGCACCCCCTGCGCCGCGTCGACGACGAGCAGCGCCCCTTCGCAGGCCGCCAGGCTCCGGCTGACCTCGTAGTGGAAGTCGACGTGGCCGGGGGTGTCGATGAGGTTGAACTGGTACTCCTGCCCGTCCTTGGCGCGGTAGCGCAGGCGCACCGTCTGCGCCTTGATGGTGATGCCGCGCTCGCGCTCGAGCTCCATCTTGTCGAGGAACTGGTCCTGCTTCTCGCGATCTGTGATCGCCCCGGTGGCCTCGAGCAGGCGGTCGGCGAGCGTCGACTTGCCGTGGTCGATGTGGGCGATGATCGAGAAGTTGCGGATGTGGCTCACCGTGGTCGTCCCGCCGCCCGGGGTCAGGGACGAAGCGGCGGCGTCGGAAGCCGAAGCACCTGACGATGAACCTGACGATGAACCTAAAGATGAACCTGAAGATGAACCTGGAGAGGCGGACATGAGCGTATGTTCCTGTGCGCGCTATAGCGCAGGCGGGCGAAGTATAGGGGCTTGTTGCGGAGTCAGCTACCCCGTTTGCTACTCGGCGCGCTACGGGTCCGCGGCTAGTCCTTCTTGCTGTCCTTGCCTTCCCGGCTTTCCCGGCTTTCCCGGCTTTCCCGGCTCTCCCGGCTTTCCCGGCTCTCAAAAATCTCGCCAAAATCAAGCTGCCGCTGCTGGCTCAGCGCTGGGCGGTGGCGCTCAAGGATGAGATCAATTCCCTGGCGAATGTACTCGGCGACCGGAACCTTGGTCTGCTCGTTCAGGCGCTTGAGCAGCTCGTTTTGTTCCTCGGTTATGTAGATCGTCGTCGAGACTTTTCGGCGCGACATGACGCTGAGCATACATGAGCTAGCTAAGACCCGACAATTTCCCGAAAACCTGGCCAAAACCTGGCCAAAATCTGGCCAAAATCGCGCCCCGCGCGCTGCCGTGGCCTTGCGCCGGGCGGGGGATTTGTGCACAAAATGGAAAGTCTTCATGATTAAAGCGCTCTCTATGGATGAACTGGCGGTGACCCTCACGGATCCGGCGCTGCAGGCGTGGAAGGTCCGCGATGGGATGCTCCACCGGGAGTATCGCTTCGACACCTTCGTCGAGGCGTTCAGCTTCATGACCGCGGTCGCCCTGTGCGCCGAGGCGCAGAGCCACCACCCCGAGTGGTCCAACGTGTACGGCCGCGTCACCGTCGACCTGTTCACCCATGATAGCGGTGGGATCACCGAGCGCGACGTGGCCCTGGCCCTCCAGATGGAGCGGCTGGCGGCGGGACGGACGCTCAGCTAACCGCGGCGAGGGACCCTTGCACCTGCGCGCCCAGAGCTGCCGGAAGACCTACCGCTGCGTGCACCGCCGGGTGCCGCGCGGCGCCGGCCTCGCCCTTGCCTTCTGGCTGAGCGGGGGGAGTGCCTACGCCGCGACGGCCGACGACGCCGACGTCCCGGAAGAGAAGAAGGCGCGCTCCGAGCTCGAGGGCGTCAGCGCCGTCACCCTCAAGCGGGCCACCGTCTTCAAGAGCCCGCGCGCCACCTCGGCCGTCGACCATGACGAGCTGCGGGTCCGCCCGCCGCGTGCCTCCGGCGACGCGGTGAGCGATGAGGACGGCGTGTTCGTCCAGCGCTCCAGCTACAGCTTCGCGACCCCGGCGATACGCGGCCAGGGCGAGGGCCACGTGCTCGTCCTCGTCGACGGCATCCGCCTCAACAGCACGCTCACCAGCACCATCGCCGGGGGCTTCGGCGGCATCAACCTGGTCGACCCCTACGCGATCGACGCCGTCGAGCTGGTGCGCGGGCCCGGGCTCGTCTCGTATGGCAGCGACGGTCTGGGCGGGACGATCCAGCTGCGCACCCGCAAGCCGGCCCCGATCGCCGGCAGCAGCGTCGAGCTCAACGCCGGCGTGCGCGGCATCTACACCAGCTACGATCAAAGCTTCGCCGGCAGCGTCTCGGGCGGCGGGCGGTGGAACCGTTTCGCCCTGGACACCGCGTTCAGCGCCCGCCGCTTCGGTGAGCTCACCGGCGGCGATCGCGCCGGCACCCAGCCGCTCACCGGCTACAACGAGGGCGGCCTGTCGCTGGGCGTCGGCGCCGACCTCGGCCGCGGGACCCTGGTGCTGGTCTACCAGGGCGTGCGCCAGTACGACGGCCTGCGCAGCGAGCGCAGCCAGCCGCGCGACCTGTACGTCCTGTCCGAGGTGGCGCGCGACCTGGCCTACCTGCGCTACGACGGCATCTTCGAGCTGAGCGGCCGCGCTATCGAGGCCAGCGCCACCGCCTCCTTCCAGCGCCAGAACGAGACCGCCAGCCGCCAGCTGATCAGCGAGGACACCAGCAACCGCCACATCAACGGCGTCAACGTCCTGGGCGTCAGCGCCAACGCGCGCGCCGACCTCGGCCGCGGCGGCTACCTCTCGGCCGGCCTCGATGGCTACTTCGAGTGGGTCAGCAGCATCGCCGAGCGCGCCACGGTGAGCGATGGCCCGAGCGCCGCCGCCACCGCGACCCCGGAACTCGCCCGCTACCCCGGCGGCTCCACCGCGCAGACCTTCGCCGTGTTCCTGCAGGACGAGATCGATCTGGAGCGCCTGTTTAGCGGCAGCGAGTCCAAGCAGCCCGGCCGGCTGCGGCTGCTCATCGGCGGGCGCGGCGGCGCCAACCTCCTGTCGATCGGGCGCGATGACCGGGCCCTGCGCCTGCTCGGCGCGCTCGCGCCCAACCTCGAGGCGGTGATGGCGCGGCTCATCGCCAGCCCCGTCTACGCCGGCTCGCTGCACCTGCGCTACGAGTTCTACCCCGGCCTGGCGCTGTCGGCAGGCTTTATGACCAGCAGCCGCCCGCCCAACCTGGACGACTACGCGCGCCTGGACATCGGCCGCCCTGGCCTGTTGCTGCCGACCGGCGAGAACCTGCGCTCGGAGAGCGCCTACGCTGCCGAGGCGGGCTTCCGCATCGCCTACCAGCGGGTCGAGGGCAGCGCCGTCTACGCCTTCACCTACATCGACAGCCCGCTGTCGGTCGTGCCGGTGGTCCTGGCCGGCCAGCCGTGCCTCCTGTCGCCGCTCGGCGGCTGCGCCGATCGCTTCCTGACCCGACGCAGCGAGCCGAGCGCCCAGCTCCACTCGGTCGAGGGCAGCGCCCGCGTCTACCTGCTCGGCGGTCTGTCGGTGGTCGGCACGATCAACTACACCCACGCCGAGGTCCGCCGGCTGGCCGACCCGCGCAGCCCCGCCCGCACCGAGCCGCTGTGGCGGGTTCCGCCGCTCTACGGGCTCGGCGCGCTGCAGCTGCGGCGCCCGCGCAGCGTGCTGACCTTCGTCGAGGTCGGGCTACGCTGGGCGCTGGCGCAGGACCGGCTGTCGTCCCAGGACGTGTACGACAGCACGATCTGCCTGCCCACCCAGCTTTCCTGCACCAAGACGCCAGGCTACCTGATCATCTCGGCCCGCGCGTCGCTGCGCCTGTCGCGCCGCATGTACCTGAGCGCCGCCCTGGAGAACGTCACCAACTCCACCTACCGCCTCCACGGCTCCGGCGTCCTCGGCCCCGGGCTCGGCGGCAACGTCAGCTTCGAAGGCAACTACTAGCAGGCTGCGGCAAAGCTACTCCGCGACCCGATTTCGCGTCCGGCCGTGCAGGCAGCCACGAGGCTGCTCCGCGCGGCCGAGCACGAACTCGGGCCGCTCGCTACGTTTTGCCGCAGCCTGCCAGGCCGCGGTGCCGCCCTACTCCGCGGGGAGCTTGCGGTGGAGGGCGTCGATCCGGGCTTGCCGCTCGGCGTGCTCTTTTTCCAGGATCGCCAGCTCGGCGCGGATGGCGCGCTGGTTGGCCTCCTCGCGGGCCTTGTCGCGGGCGTCGCGCTTGGTGAGCAGGTCCTTGTGCAGGGCGCGCTGCCGGGACAGCTGGGCCTCCAGGCGGCGGATGGTCGCCTCGACGCCGCTCAGGGTCGGGGCGCGCGAGCGCTCGCTGCTCGGGAAGAACTGCTCGGCGAAGTCGTCGGGGAGGCTCTCATCCTGATCGGTGAGGAGCTGCAGCTTGGCGTGGGTGGCGTGGCGTAGGGCGTCAAACCCGTCGATGAACGCCTTGCGCTCGCCGTTCTCCGAGAAGGTCGCGAGCGCCTGCTCGGCGCTCTGCTGATCGGCCAGGGCGCGGTCGGCGTGCTCGATGGCGGTGATAAGCTCGCTGGCGTGGCGCTGCAGCCGCGGCGAGTCGGACTCGGCGAGGGTCGGCACCCACGAGCGCATGAGCTCCAGCTGCTCGCCCAGCACCGGCCGCTTGGCGTCGCTCGGCCGCTGGTTGCCGAGCAGCCGCACGTAGAGCGGAGCCTTTCGATCGTTGCCCACTGTAGCCAGGACGCTGCTCACGATGGCGCTGAGCAGGTGATCGAGCCGCCCGTCGGTGAAGCGGACCATCGCCTCTGCCGTAACGACCGCTTCGGCGAGGGCGATCTCCTGCTCCATGACCTTGAGCCAGGCGGCGTGCAGGGCATCGTACTCGTGGGCCAGCGCGGTGGTAAGCGGATGGGCCTTGAGCTGGGCCGCTGTGTAGGCACGCTCTTGCAGCAGCTCGACCAGAGTCATGAGGTAGTTCAACGTACGCATGATTACAAAATATTTTCTTCTCATATGCCCACGGTGGCAAGCCCGCTCGCGCCCGCGGCGACGAACCGGCTGATCGCCGCGGTCGTGGCACCGTGAGCGAGGCCGCCGCAGCTGGGTCGCACCTGTGCAGCCCCGTGACAACCGCCAAGCCTGCCCAGCGTTCCTCCAGCGCCCGGGAATCCTGCCGAGGCTCGAGGTGCGGCCCCGTGACAACCGCCAAGCCTGTCCAGCGCCGCAGTACTCCTGACTTCGCCCGGCCCCGTCCTAAGGCGCGAGCCCGCTGACCCCGACCTCGGTCCAGCTGGCCGTGACCGCGGCTGCTTGCGGGCCGTCGCCGTAAAGGTCGAGCGCCGCCGCCCGCATGGCGTCCAGCGCGTCGGCGAAGCCAGAGTATCGGTGCAGGTAGGTCGTCAGCGCGCGATAGACGATGGCGGCGGTCGGCGCGACGCCGATGCGCTGCGCCAGGAGGTAGCCGGCATGCGCCGCGATGCCTGCGTTGTGGTGCTGCGCGTCGCGGACGAGCAGCGAGCGCGCGGCGGTCACCGGCTCGTCGGGTCCGGCCTGGTACTCGGCCAGCGACTGCGCCTGCCCGCTGCGCTGCGGCGCCGCGAGGTCGCGCAGCACGGCGACCGGCGGGCCCGGCATCCGGTTGGCGACGAAGATCCGCTCCCCGAGGGTCCAGTCGGCGCGCCGCGGCTCGAGCGTCTGCTCGACCAGGCAGCCCCACAGATCGGCGAGCCCTTCGTCGAGCGCCCCGCTCTGACCGGTGCCGGCCAGATCGGCGGTGCTGCGCGCCAGCGCGTGCCCATACTCGTGAGCGACCACATCGAGCGCCGCCCCCACCGGCAGAAGGACCTTGCCGTCGCCATCGCCGAACAGCAGCCGCTCGCCGTCAAACAGCGCCAGCGGGGCCTGCGCGCCCAGGTGGGTCACCGCGACGATGCCGCTGCCCTTGCCGTCCCAGCCGAAGCGCTGGTGCTCGGTGGCAAAGTAGTCCCACAGCGCCCGCAGGTGGGCGTGCACGTCGACCGCCTGGCCGGCGCCGGGCCACGCCTCGGGGTCCTTGCTCGTCACCGTCTTGCCGGGGAGCTGCTCGCCGCTGCGGATGGCGGTGGTGCGCAGCTTGCCGCGCTTCGGATCCTGCAGCGAGTAGGTCTTGCCGCGCTTGCTGAGCGCGAGCTCCAGCCGATCGCCCAGGACCCCCACCCCGTGGCCGACCGCGGGCACGGTCACGTCGACCCGGGCGACTCGATCTTCGCGCCGGATGAGCTCCCCGCTGTGCGCGTCGATGAACAGGGCCAGCCGCACCGGCTCGTCGCTGCGCTGGCCGTGCACCTCGACCCGGTAGACCAGGCTGCGGCGCGAACCTTCAAACAGGTAGTACAGGCTCGGGGCGGCGGCGGTGAGGCTGAGCGTCGGCTCCTCGGCGCGCAGCAAGGCCACCGCCTGCTGCCGCGCGTCTTCGGGCTTCAGCGTCGGGGTGCTCGGCGCGCTGGGGCCCAGGTGGAGGCCGAACAGGTGCGCGTGCAGGCGCACCAGCAGCCCCTGCTTATCGAGGTGGCCGACGAGGACACTCCCCCAGATCGGCACCCCGTCGTGGAGCTGGACAAGGCGCACGTGGGTCATGCCCTGGGCGTCCACCCCGCTGCCCGCCGACCGGAGGTCGTCCTCGCGCAGCACGCCGTACAGCGATCTGTAGGTCAGGACGAAGCTGGACAGCGCCGCCGTCAGCGACGACTCCACCGGCAGCGGCAGCGCCGGCCCCTGGAGGAACGCGACGGTACCGAGCTGCGGGTCGGTGCGCAGCCGCAGCTCGGGCCCGTAGAGCTTTTGAAGCTGCGCCCGCGCCATCGCCTGCGCCGCCTGGTACTGCGCCGGGTCGAGGAACTCGGACGGTCCGCTGGGGGAGTCCTCGGGCGGGGGCGGGGCGCAGGCCGAGAGCAGCGCCAGCAGGCCCGCGGTGAGCAGCGCGCCGCCCCGCCAGACGGGAGGCCGCGCGCGCGGTCCGGGAAGTCCGCGAGCTCCGGGTGCACCGTCGAAGAGGCAGCTGGGGGAGGGGAGGTGGAGGGGTCGGGAGTGGATCGCCATGACGGCGGGTCATGCAGCGCCTGTGCCGACCCTCTGCCCGACGCTGGCGCGCGAGCCGGTGGGCGCCGGGTGTCCGCCGGCCGGCCTTTGTCCGTCGCCCGGACGTTTTTTCGTAGCCCCGCTGCGGCTTTGGCTATGTTGCCGCGATGTCGTCGCCTCGCCTGTCGTCAGCCGATTTTTGTGGCCGCTGCCGCCCACCTGCATCATCCGGGCGCCGCGGTCGGTCTCCTTGGTCTTCTCTGCGGGAGCTGCTCGGGCCAGGGCGCGGGCTCGGGCTGCTCGGGCTCGGGCTGCTCGCGACCGGCTGCGGGGGGCAGCCAGAGCCGGCCGGCGTGATGGCCCTGCACACGCTGCCCGGGAGCCCGGCCGCCCGCCCGGACGATGACTTCTTCGCGCTGCCGTTTCCCAGCGATCTGCGGCTGCGCGCCGCCGGGTCCGGCGCGGTGAACCCGACCGCGCCCACCGAGGCCGAGCTCCAGCAGGGCTACGACCTTACGGGGTTCCCGCGGCCGCCCGGGCAGCCGGGGCGCTACGTCGGTCTCCTCGACGGCCAGCTGCCCGGGGCCGGCACCAGCGCCGCGGTGTACTTCCGCTTCGCCGGCCCGCTCGACGAGCAGACCCTGCCGCGCGACGTCACGGCCAGCCTGGCCGAGGGCGCCACCGCCTACCTCGTCGACGTGACCCCGAGCTCGCCGACCTACGGCCAGCGCGCCCCGGTGAGCGCCCGCTTCCACAGCGAAGAGAACCGCTTCATCGGCCCGAACTGGCTGTCGCTGCTGCCGCTCCCCGGGGCGCCGCTGCGTCAGCTGACGACCTACGCCGCGATCGTCACCGCGGGGGTGCGGGCGCAGACCGGCGGGGCGGTCGAGCGGTCCCCCGATCTCGAGCTGCTCCTTGGGAGCGCGCAGCCGACCGCCGAGCCGCACCGCACCGCCTGGCTCCGCTACGCCCCGCTGCGCGCCTACCTGGCCGCGCACCCAACCGAGCACCCGAGTGACAAGGTGGCCGCGGCGACGGTGTTTACGACCCAGAACGTGACCTCGCTGATGAGCAAGCTGCGCGCCGCGGTGTACGCCAAGGTCGCGCCGCCGACGGCCGAGCAGTTCAGCTACCTGCGCAACCACGACGGACTGTGCGACGTCTACCAGGGCACCTTCGCCGCCCCCAACTTCCAGAGCGGCGAACCGCCGTACTGGGCCGACGGCGGCCAGATCGAGCTCGACGCCCATGGCCAGCCGAATCCCACCCGCAGCGAGAACCTGCGCTTCGCCCTCTCGGTCCCCACCGCCGAGATGCCGCCGGGCGGCTGGCCGGTCATCCTGTACGCCCACGGCACCGGCGGCGACTACCTGACCTTCGTGCGCGAGGCGATGGACCTGCGCGCCGCCTACATCGAGCACCCCGAGGCCCCCGGCGCCCCGCCGCAGCCGCCGGTGCGCATGGCGATGATCAGCATCGACCAGGTGCTGCACGGGCCGCGCGACCCGACCGGCAACAACCCCGACATCACCTTCTTCAACCTGAACAACCTGCCCGCCGCGCGCGACAACGTGAAGCAGGGCGCCGCCGACGACTTCCAGCTGCTGCGGCTCGTCGAGCAGCTGGACATCGCGCGGGCGCCGCAGACCGGCCGGCCGATCCGCTTCGATCGCCAGCGGATCTACTTCGTCGGCCACTCGCAGGGCGGGCTCACCGGGCCGCTGTTCCTCGCCGCCGAGCCCAAGGTGCAGGCGGGCGTGCTCTCGGGGGCCGGCGCGGTGCTCATCCTGTCGCTGCTCAACAAGACCGCGCCCGAAGACATCTCGGCGCTGGTCGAGAGCCTGCTGCAAGAGACCCCGTCGCCCGAGCACCCGATGCTCAACCTGCTGCAGACCTACTTCGAGTCCTCCGACCCCGGCAACTACGGGCCGCTGCTGTTCCGCGAGCCGCCGCCGGGCGTCCCGCCCAAGAGCATCTTCCAGACGCTGGGCGTCGGCGATCACTACACCCCGAACCCCAACATCGCCGCGTTCGCCCTGTCGCTCGGGGTGCAGCCGCTGGAGCCGCGCCTTTACGAGCTGCCGGGCCTGGAGCTGACCGCCCAGCGCTGGACCACCGGCCCGGTCCACAATAACGTCGCCGGCGGCCAGGTCACCGGGGCCCTGCGCGAGTACCTGCCCCCCGGCAAGGAAGACGGCCACTACGTCATCTTCGACCTCTGGGCCGCCCGCCACACCTGGACCCGCTTCCTCGCCAGCAAGAGCCTGACCGGGACCGCGGTGATTCAGTAGCCCTCCCGAGGTATCTGCAGGTACCTGCAGGCCGACTCGCCGGCCTGCAGACCCGCCGCCCCTTCCACCGAACCAGCTTACTGAACCAGGACCCGCGCCCCGCGCGGCGGCACCATCACCGACGGACCGCTCAGCATGTCGCCGGTGAGCTGATCGGTGAAGCTGCCGGTCGGCAGGCCGCCCACCGCCTTGGCGCTGTCGCTGCGGTTCAGGACCACGTACACGGTGTCGGCTCCGTCGACCATCTTGTAGGCCCAAGTGTCGTCGCTGAGCGACAGCGTGGTGCGCGTCCCGCGGCGCAGCGCGCTGTGCGCCTTGCGCGCCGCCCCGAGCTTCTTGTGACGCTCCAGCAGGAACCGCTGCCCGGCGTTATAGCCGGCGCTGTTCCAGTCCATGAACCGCCGGTTGTCGGGATCGCCGGCGCCGGACAGGCCGATCTCGTCGCCGTAGTAGATGAGAGGCACGCCGCGGCTGGTGAGCAGCACCGCCATCGCCAGCCCCATCCGCTCGTACGCCTCGGTCTCCGCGACGACGCCCGGCTTGCCGGTGAAGTTGCGGTCCTTGCCGTCGGTCCAGATGTTGGTCCACAGCGGCGTATTCTGGGCGAAGTGGATGCTGCGCGGCACGTCGTGGTTGCCGAGGAACGTCGACATGAGGCCGGTGCCGTAGTAGCTGACGTTGTCGTCCATGAACGACGCCAGGTCCTGCATCTTGCCCTGGCGCAAGAGGATCGTGTTATCGAGCTGGGCGCGCAGCGGGAAGTCGAACTGCCCGTCGAGCTTGGTGCACGGATCGATGAACGTCTTTATGAGGCCCTTATCGCCGGTATAGGTCTCGCCGACAAGGTAGATGTGCTGCTTGGTCTTGGACTCGACGTCGGCGATCAGGCGCTGCCGCAGGTTGAGGTACCACGAGGCCTCGATGTGCTTGACCGCGTCGAGCCGCAGCCCGTCGAGCTTGTACTTGGTCACCCACTCGAGCACGTTGTCGATCGAATAATTGCGCGCATCGGCGACGTTGAAGTTGAAGTCCGGCAGGTAGTCGGTGAACCAGCAGACCTTGGCCTTGTCGCCGTCCCACGGGCAGTCGCTCGAGCCGCACAGGCAATTTTTCCCGCCGCCGAGGTCCAGGGGATTGAACCAGTCCTTGTGCATCGTGTAGACCGGCGAGTCCTTGTGCACGTGGTTCATCGCGTAGTCGATCATGATCTTGATGCCGCGGGTGTGCGCGGCGTCGACGACCGCGGTGAGGTCGGCGGCGGTGCCGAAGCGCGGCTCGGGCTTGGACAGGTCGCGCGGCCAGTAGCCGTGGTAGGCGGTGTAGTTGCGGCCGTCGGTGCCTAGACCGATGGCGTCGGTGCCCTCCATCGGCACGGTGATCCACAGGGCGTTGACGCCCAGCTGATCGAAGTAGCCGCTGTCGATCTTCTGCTTGAGGCCCGCCCAGTCGCCGCCCTGCCAGTTCGCCGACGGATCGACGCCGCCCATCGACCACGGCGAGTTATTGGCCGGGTTGCCGTCGTAGAAGCGGTCGACGAAGACGAAGTAAAGGACGGCGTCGCGCCAGTCGAAGCTGCCGGTGGTCCCGGCGGCGCACATCGGCGTCGGGTCGGCGCAGCTGAACATGTCGCAGACAAGCCCCGACAGGACCGAGTTCTGACCGCCGAAGCCGTCCGGCTCGCTGATGGGGTTACTGGGGTCGGCGAGCCAGGACTCTTTGTTCGCCGCGTCGATGATGTGGAACTTGTAGCTGAACTTGGTCTGCCACGGCACCGGCACGCTGAGCCGCCACACCTTGCCGTCGAACTTGAACGCGTCGCCCTTGTCCCAGCCGCCCATCTTGTAGTCGCCGCGCAGCTCGACGAGCTTCTCGTTGCCGGTGGTCACGCCGCCTTCGCCCTTCCAGACGAACTCGTGCGCGCAGCGGCGCTCCGGCGCATCGCACATCGGCGGCGGCGGCATCATCGAGCCCGAGCCCGAGCCCGAGCCCGACCCGTACTGGCCGCCTTCTTTACGCGGGCCCGGATCAAACGGATCGCCCGGCGTCTTGTCGAGCACCGAGTAGTCCGAGCACGCCCCGAGCAGCGTCGTCAGTAAGAGGGCCGGCGGCAGGAAAGCGGAAGGACCGGCGGTCAGCGACCGGCCCCGGGCGGAGGGAGACCGAAACAGCGGCGACATCGCGACTCCTTATCGAGGGTCGAGCGAGAAATTCGGCGGGTCAGGATGGGAGCTAAACATAACCGGCTTTGGCGGCCGCGGCGCAGGGAAATTGCTCGGTCGTCACGCGCCCTTGGCACGCGCCCTTGGCACGCGCCCTTGGCAGGTACCGCGGCGGCTTGTTTCGCCGCTAGCTCGGCCGCTTTCTGTGATACGAAACGCCATGCAAAACTTGGTCGGGAGCGCGGCTCCCTTGAAACACTCACCGTGGGAACTGTCGTCGCCGTCTGGCATCGGCAGGCAGTCGGCGCGCCGGCGGCGGGGCAGGGCCGCGCGACTCCTTCTGGGGCTGACCATCCTCATCGCGCTCGGCACGGGGCGGGTGTGGGCCAGCGACTTCGTCGACACCCGCCTCAACGTCACCCTGACCAACGAGAACGTGCTCGCCCAGCCCGGCGAGACCAACCCCCCGGTGCCCGGCTGGCGCTTCGACCGCCCGAACCAGCTCGGCGTTCTGTTCTTCGAGAACTACGACACCCGCTTTACCGGCTACGAGAGCCTGACCCACATCGTTTTGTACAAGCAGATCCAGCGCAAGCGCTGGGAGGCCGAGGCCGCCTACGTCCTGCGCCTGCTGCAGTTCTCCGACGTCAACCTGTCGTCGATCGACGACGGCAGCTACATCAAGGTGAACTACTACTTCGATCCGACCAAGCAGCGGCGCACCAACATCTCGCTGACGGCGTTTCCGCTCAACTCCGATCGCATGCGCCTTGGCTACTCGTGGCGGCTGTCGTGGGGCGGCTCGCCGATCTTCTTCAAGACCAACCCCGACCTGCCGTCGAACCTGAACCCGCCGCCGACCCCGCCGGTGCCCGGCCTGCGGCTGCAGATCGCCGACGACCGCTGGTATGTCTACGCCGGGGCCAAGACGAGCGTTCTGCGCTACGAGCAGGATCAAGAGCTGCACTCGGTCTACGGCATCCTCGGCGGGGCCGGCTTCGACATCATCCCCGGCCACTTCCGCATCGAGGGGAACGGCGGCTTCTTCGAGCGCGGGACGATCCCGCGCATCCTGACCCAGCAGCTGCCGGTGCAGACCGCCGGGGCGTCGTTCCAGGTCTCGGTGTTCAACGGGCTGCCACCGACGCTGTCGGCGGACACGGCGCTTTACCGCAACGACTTCAACAGCGCCGCCCGCTACCTGACCAAGCCCCTGTACACGCCCGGCGTCTCGTGGCTGGTGATGTCGGAGTTCACCGTCGAAGGCACCACCCTGGAAAACCCCAGCCAGGCCGACACGACGCGCCGCCAGCTCGGCATGGCCGGCGACGTGAACATCCGCGTCCAGTACGGCCACTTCCGCTTCCGCCTCGATGCGACCTATCGCTCCCTGGAATTCCTGCTGCTGAACCAGCCGAGCCTGGTGCCGTTCCAGGACTTCCCGCGCGACGAGCCGCCCGATCCGGTCACCGGCCGTCCCGGCCAGGGCGGGGCCGATGTCGCGCCGAACCTCTTCGGCTCGATCGGCGTCGACTACAACATCGAGCGCTCGG
>DAOMZC010000021.1:0-21310 GCA_035437965.1 Pseudomonadota bacterium | reverse complement strand
ATGCGCCGCAGTTTATTTAACGGCTCGCGCCGCGCACGTCTTCGGTGCCGCGAGTCAGCCGCTGCGCGAGCAGGATCGGCACGAAAGTCACCACCATCACCACCACCGCGACTACATTGGTGACCGGCCGCGCCCGCGGGCGGAACAGCTCGGCGTAAAACCAGATGGGCAGGGTCTGCTCGGCGCCGGCGGTAAAGATCGTGACGATGATCTCATCGAAGCTCAGCGCGAAAGCGAGCAGCCCGCCGGCGAGTAATGCGGTCGCGATCTGCGGCAGCAGCACGTGCCGGAAAGTCTGGAAGGCATCGCCGCCCAGATCGTAGCTGGCTTCAATCAGCGATGGGGGAATGCGGCGCAGGCGCGCCACGACGTTGTTGTAGACGATGACGACGCAGAACGTCGCGTGCCCAAGTACGATGGTGAGAAAGCTCGGCGTCACCTCGCACAGCTTCATCGCCGAGAGCAGCGCGATACCGGTGACGATGCCGGGCAGCGCGATGGGCAGGATCAGCAGCAGGGTGATGGCGTCACGGCCGACAAAGCGCCCGCGCGACAGCGCAAAGGCGGCCATGGTGCCGATGACGCCGGCGATGGCAGTGGCCAGCGCGGCGACCTTCAGCGACAGGAACAGCGCGGCGTAGATGTCCTCGCGCGCGGCCGCCACGGCGAACCAGCGCAGCGTCAGGCCGGGCGGGGGGAACTGGTAGGTGCTCTCTTCCGTGGTGAAGGCGTACAGCACGATGATGAGCACCGGCAGGTTCAGAAACAGGAGCCCGCCGTACGCCGCGCCGCGCAGCCACAAGGGCCTGGGCTTGTCACATGGCATCGAACGCTCCAAGCCGCCGCGCGACTGAAAGATAAAGCGCCATGACCACGATCGGCACCACCGAGAACGCCGCGGCGAGCGGAATATTATTCGCCGTGCCCTGCTGCTGATACACCATCATGCCGATGAAAAACCCCGGCGAGCCGACGAGCGTCGGGATGATGTAGTCGCCAAGCGTCAGCGAGAACGTGAAGATCGATCCGGCGAACAGGCCGGGCAGGCAAAGCGGCAAGGTGACGCGCCAAAACGTCTGCCGCGGTCGCGCGAAAAGATCCGCCGAGGCATCGAAAAGCGACGGCGGAATACGCTCGATCGCCGCCTGCAGGGGCAGGATCATATACGGCAGCCACATGTACGAAAAGACGATGAAGGTGCCAAGCGTGCTCGCCGACAGCGACGGACCGCCGATGCCCGGCAGCGCGAGCACGGCCTCGAGCAGCCGCGAAAGGCCCAGCTTGCTCGCAAACCAGAACGCGATTCCCTCCTTGGCCAGGATGAGCCGCCAGGCGTAGACCTTGATAAGGTAGCTCGACCACATCGGCAGCATCAGCAGAAGATAAAACACCGCCTTTTCGCGCGACGAGGCGTGCCGCGCCATGTAATAGGCAACGGGAAAGCCGAGCACCGCGCAGGCCAGGGTGACGGTCGTGGCCATGATCAGCGTGCGCCACAAGATGTCGAGGTTGGCGGCGCTCGCCAGCATCAGCTTGTAGGTGTCCAGCGTCGGCTTGCGGATTACTTCGCCAGAGAAATCATCGACTGAAAAAAAGCTCTGCGCCAGAAGCGACAGCAGCGCGCCCAGGTAGACGACGCCAAACCACAGAAGCGGCGGCAGGAGCAGCGCCACCAGCACGGCGCGACGCCCGTACAGCATCGCCGACAGCGCACGCAAGGCCCGCATCGGCTAGCCCCGCTCCGCCACCGCGATGAGCGCGGCACGCGGCACCACGAGCGTCACTTGTTCCTCCCGCGCCGCGGGCGCCGCGGCCGCTTCGAGGTTCGGCGCCACGACGTCGAGCTCTTGTCCCTCGACAGTCACGGTGTAGCGGCTGGACGCGCCGTGATAGCTGATCTCCATCACCTTGCCGGTAAGCGATACGCTGTCGCCATCAGGGTCACTGGCAGCGCCGCTGGCAGCGGCCGGCGCGCTGTTTTCCGCGTAGAGTCGCACCCGCTCGGGACGCAGCGCAAAGGGGCCGTCCGTGCCGCCCAGCTTGTGCGCCAGCGCGCCGCGGATCAGGTTGGCGCCGCCGACGGAGTCCGGGACGAAGGTGGTCGCCGGCTGCGCGTACAGGCGGCTCGGGCTGTCGAGCTGCTCGATGCGGCCGCGGTTGAAAACGGCGACGCGATCGCTCATCGACAGCGCCTCGCCCTGATCGTGGGTGACGTAGATGAAGGTGATGCCCAGGCGGCGCTTGAGCGCCTTGAGCTCGGTCTGCAGCTGCTCGCGCAGCTTCAGATCGAGCGCCCCAAGCGGCTCGTCGAGGAGCAGCACCTTGGGCTCGTTGATGAGGGCGCGCGCCAGGGCCACCCGCTGCCGCTGTCCGCCCGACAGCTCGCCCGGCTTGCGCGCCTGGTAACCGGCAAGGCCGACCAGCTCCAAGAGCTCGCCGGCGCGCCGCTTGCGTTCACCCGCCGCGACGCCGCGCATGCGCGGACCATAGGCGACGTTTTCGCCGACTGTCATGTGCGGGAACAGCGCGTAGTCCTGAAACACCGTGTTGACGTCGCGCGCAAACGGCGGCAGCGCGGTGGCGTCTTTGTCCAGCAGCAGCACGCGCCCGCGGTCCGGCTTTTCAAATCCGGCAATGAGCCGCAGGCAGGTCGTCTTGCCCGAGCCCGAGGGCCCGAGCATGGCAAAGAACTCGCCCGCGGCGACGGAGAAGCTGACGTCATCGACGGCGCGCACCGCTCCGAAGCTGCGCGAGACCTGCGCCAGCTCGACGGCGTTGGTTCGATCCGCGGCCATGCCGGCGCTACTTGCCGCCCAGGATCGCGATATAGTCCTGCGCCCAGCGCGAGTACGGCACGCACGTCCCCTGCGTCGCGCACTTCCCCGTCGGCGTGCGCCAGAAGCGGATGCGATCGAAGTTGTCCCAGCCGTTGTTCTTGCAGCCGTCCTTGCCAAGCAGCTCACTGCTCTTGCAGCCCTCGGGGTTGGCCGGCAGCGAGCCAAACCACGCCGCGACATCGCCCTGCACCTTGGGATTGAGCGACCACTCCATCCACTTGTAGGCGCACACGGGGTGCTTGGCCTGCGCGTGCAGCATCGTCGTGTCGGCCCACCCCGTCGAGCCCTCCTTGGGCACGACCGCGGCGACGGGCTGCTTGTTGGCCTTCAGCGTATTCACCTGAAACGGCCAGCTCGACGAGGCGACGATGCCCTCGGAGGTGAAGTCCTGCACCTGCACGTTGGCGTCGTGCCAGTAGCGGTGCACGTTCGGCTTCTGCTTGCGCAATAGCTCGAGCGCCGCCTTGTACTGCGCTTCATTGAGCTCGTACGGATCCTTGATGCCGAGGCCGGGATTTTTCGCCATGAGGTACATCGCGGCATCGGCGATGTAGATCGGTCCGTCGTACGCCTGGATGCGCCCCTTGGCCGGCTTGCCGTCGGGAAACTGCGTCGCTTCGAACACCACGCTCCAGCTGTCGGGCGGCGTCGTCCACACCTTGGTGTTGTACAGAAGGACGTTCGGACCCCACTGATAGGGAGTGCCGTAGTGCTTGCCCTCGACCGTGTGCCAGGGCGCGTCCTGAAAGCGCTTGTCGATCTTGGCAAACGACGGGATGAGCGCGACGTTCACCTCCTGCACCTTCTTACCGGCGACTAGGCGCAGGCTGGCGTCGCCCGAGGCGGTGACCAGATCGTAGCCGCCCTGGTTCATGAGCTGCACCATCTCGTCGGAGGTGCCGGCCGTCTTCACCGTGACCTTGCAGCCGCTGTCTTTCTCGAAGCGCGTCACCCAGTCGTACGCCTTGTCGGTGACGCCGCGCTCGATGTAGCCGGGCCAGGCGATGATGCTCACTTCACCCTCGGGCTTGCCCAGCGCCTTTAGCGGCTCGGCGACGGCCGCAGGAGCTGCAAGCTGGGCCAACGACAGCGGGAGAATCCACAGGTAGGAAGTGGGGCGCGACATGCTGGGAGCTCCTTTTAGCGACCGGAAAATGAGAAACGGCCTCGCGTGGTGGAGCGTATCACAGCCCGGTGCCGTATACAGGGCTCTCAGGGGCCTCGCCGCGAAAATGTGATGGCTAGTGCCAGGGGCTAGCGGTGGACTCTCTGTAGCGGGGCGCCGGCGCGGTCGGCGGTGCTCGTGAGCTCGCGCGCGATGCGCTCTGCGGCGTGCGTTCCGCTGCGCACCGCGCCGTCGGAGTGGGCGTTGTACAGGTAGTCGCCGGCGAGGTACAGCCCGAGCTCGGGCTCGCGCAGACTCTGGGCCAGCTCGTCCAGCGGCGAGCGCCCGGGCGGCCACACCGGCAGCGCCCCCGGGTGGTAGGTGTATACGTAGCTGGCCCGTACGTACCCGGAAAGCCCCGGCCACAGCGCGTCCAGGTGAGCGTAGATTTCCTTGAGCCGGGTGTCGCGCGGAACCATATGGAACGCCGCGGCGAACGGGCCGTGCACAAGGAGCGAGAACACGCGCAGCGGCGAAGCGGCAGGCGACTCTCCCGAAGGTCCGTAGACGACGCCCAGCGGCCCACCAGTGAGCACTGCGAACGGCGGCGGTCCGGCGCGCGTCCACAGAAGCTGCGCCTCCGCCGGCATGAGCAGGTGCACCACCGTATACTGCCCGCGCGAGAGGGTGGAGACCGCCTGCCACTTGGCATCGGACAGCGGCGGAACCATCTCGATCTGGTGCAGGCGCCAGAACGGCACCGCGACCACCGCGCGCTCGCCCTCTACGACCTGACTGCGGCGCCCGTGCATATAGAAGACGCGGACGCCGATGCGTCCCTGGTCGCTCCTGGACCGCTCGACCCGCGTCACCAGCGCATCGAGGCGCTTGTCGCCGCGGATCGCCCGCACCAGGGCATCGACGAGCCGCGAGTTGCCGCCCCGCACATGATAGGCGAGCTGCTCCTTTCCCAGGAACATTCCGAATTCCAGCAGGCCGAACAGCGCGCTGAAGCTCTGCCAGCCGGTCCCTTGTTCGCTCTCTACGTGCAGCCGCACGAGCTCCACCGCCGGCTGCGGCAGGTCGGCCGCGCCGACCCACTCGGCAAAGGAGATGCGCTGCAGGTTCAGCACCTGCGGATCGTCGAGCCCCGCCCGCAGGGCCAGCTCGCGCAGCTTGGACGCTTGCTCCAGCCAGGCGACAAAGCGCGCCTTGTCCGGCGGCGCCATGAGGGTGTCGAAGTACGCGGTGGCGGCCGCCCACGCGCGCGGATAAAGCTTCCCGCCGACGACCACGCTCGAATAGGGCTTTATCGGGTTGTCATCCAAGGGCACTCCCAGCTCGCGCGCCGTATTGAGGAGTGGATTGTCATCCCACAGCTCCTGCAGCCCGAGCTCGGCCGTGAGGCCGCTGTCATATTCGGCGGTGGCGACCCGCCCGCCCCAGCCGCTGCTCGCCTCGAGCAGGCAGACCGACACGCCGCGCTTCTCAAGCTCATAGGCGGCGAGCAGCCCCGCCAGCCCGCCGCCGATGATCACCACCTGCGGGCCCTGACCGGCTGCAGACGGAGCCCCCGGCACGGCGCTGCGATGCGCGTCCGTGCTCGCCACGGCTTCCCGATTCCCCGGACCCGCCCGTCCGGAGAGCTCTGCCGGACAGACCGGACAAGCTGGACCGGAAGGACAGACCGGACAGGACGCACCCGACGGTGCCGAGCGCTTGCATCCGAGGAGGAACACAACCATGGCGACTAGAGCCACCCATGACTGGCGCATGTGTAAATCATTACACCTCTTGCCGCTCCATGCGAATCTTTGCTATGAGATCCCCATGTCGCGGACTCCTCCGCTCGGTCAGTCTGAGGTTGCGTCCTTTGGCGCAGGCGGCGCTGCGGAGCCCGCGGAAGTCGCCTCGGAAGTCGTCTCGGAAATCGTCTCGGAAATTGTCCTGGGCCACCCCGGAGACGGCTTCCAGCAGGCGCTGCGCGGAGAGCTCGTCCGCCGCATCGGCGAGCTCGCCACGTACGCCGAGACAACCTGCGGTCCGCTCACAGCGCGCGACTTTGCGGTAACGATCGTAGGGTTCGTTCTTTTGCCGCTGTTCCTTGTCTACCTGACCTGGAGGATCGGATGAGTCCACACTCCGCCGCGCTCCAGGCCAGGCTGCAGGAAGAAGCCGTCTACGGGCGCCTCCCGCTCCTGGCCGGAGAGCGCGAGTATTCGACGCGCGGCATCCTCGCCACCGGCTTCGCCATCGCCGTGGCGGCCTGGTGCTTCCTGATCGGCGGCTACGCGGCCAATGTGGTGGGCGCCGTAAAGGGGGTGGTCACCTTGATCGCCGGCTGCGTGATCGGAGTCACAGCTTCGGCCGCATCCTCGGCGCTGGCCTGCAACCGCTACGGTCTGGAGCAGATCGACTTCACCAAGTCGTGCTTCGGCCAGCGCGGCGCCAAGATTATCCTGATCTTCTACATCATCAACCAGCTGGGCTGGACCGGATACATCCTGGTGATGTTCGGTCACGGCGTGGCCAACGTGCTGGGGGCCCTCGCCGGCGCGGTGGCCGTGGCCGGCGGCGAGTGGGTGGTGCGCGGCGCGGTGCTGGCCGGACTGCTCCTGTCCTACAGCCTGGTGGCGCGCGGCCTGCATGTAATAAACGTCTTCAACTCCGTCGTCACGCCCGGCCTGTTCCTTCTGACCGGGCTCCTTTTCTACGTGATCTTTCGCGATGCGAGCTGGTCGGAGCTCAAGGCCCTGCCGCCGCTGCAGCCGGCTGCGGACCCCGCACTGGGCTACGTACTGGCGTTCGAGTATGGCCTGGGGGCCGGCTTCTCGTGGTGGCCCGGAATCGGCTTCCTGTCGCGAAATACCGACAACCAGCGCAACAGCCTGTATCCGCAGATCCTGACCCTCGGCCTGGCCATGGGGGTGGTGTGCTGCACGGGCCTGCTCGCCGGGCTCCTTTACCGCACCTACGATCCGACCGTGTGGATGATCAAGGCGGGGGGGCTGTGGCTGGGAGTCGCCGCGCTGGTCTTCATTGCCGTCGCCAACGTGGCGGTGTCGGCGCTCATGATCTACATGGCGGCGCTCGGGCTGCGGCATGTCGAGTTCTTGCGGGCGATGTCGTGGAACCGATTGACGCTGTTGACGCTGGTGCCGATCCTCGCCTATGCGGTGTTCCCGGAAGCGCTCTACGAGAAGGGCAGCGCGTTTCTGGCCTACAACGCGACCATGTACGCGCCGATCTCCGGCGTCCTTCTGGTCGACTACTTCCTGTTGCGGCGGCAGCGGGTCAACGTCTCGCAGATCTTCGAAGATGCACCGGGCGGACACTACTTCTTCGTACGCGGCTTCAACCCGGCGGCGCTCGGCTGCGTGCTCTTGGGCCAGCTCCTTTACGTCTGGCTGCTCGACCCGGTGACCGGCACCGCGCACGGCCCGGTGCGGCTTTTTACCGCGACGTTCCCGTCGGTGCTTGTGCCGGCGCTCTTGTACTGGGTGCTCGCCCGCCTGTGGCTCCTGCCGGCGCGGCTTGGCGGCTACGGAGCATCGACGGCGCCGATTCCGCTGGTCAGCCCCAACATCTAAGCGCGCAACCTGGGAGGCAATCGATGCGGACAGGTGAAGAAAAGACGGTGGTGGTGCTCGGCGGCGCCGGCGCGATGGGGCGGATCATCGTCAAGGATCTGCTGGAGACCGCACCGCCAGAGCTGCAGATCTTGATTGCTGACTACGACCTGACGGCGGCCCGCCGGCTCGCCCGGTCTCATGGGAGCCCGCGGGTGCGCGCCGCGGCGGCCGATGCCACGGATGTACGCGCGACCACTCGGCTCCTGAAGGGCGCGTTCGCGGTGATCAACGCGGTCCAGTATCAGCACAACCTGCAGGTCATGCAGGCCGCGCTGGCCGCGGGCATCCACTACCTGGACCTGGGCGGGCTATTCCATGTCACGCGCGAGCAGCTCAAGCTCCATGGGGCGTTCCGGCGCGCGGGACTCCTCGCCGTGCTCGGCATCGGGGCGGCGCCGGGGATCGTGAACCTCCTGGCCCGCTCCGCGGCCGACGCGATGGACACGGTGAGCGAGATTCACATCCAGGTCGCCGGCGTGGATCGGACGCCGGGCCGCGTCGCCACGCCGCTCGGCACCTCGTACTCGATCCAGACGGTGCTCGATGAGTCCACGCTGCCGGCCGCGGTCTTCACCAAGGGCCGGTTCCGCTTCGTCGAGCCGATGAGCGGCTCCCTCCCCGTCCGCTTCCCCGAGCCGGTCGGGCTGCACCACCCGAGCTTTACCCTCCACTCCGAAGTGGCGACGCTGCCGCTCACCTACGCCAAAAAGGGAATCCAGGAGGTGAGCTTCCGCATCGCCTTTGGCCCGGACCTGGAAGAGAAGCTGCGCTTCTTGCGCCTGCTCGGGCTGAGCTCCAGCGAGCCGGTGCAGCTCGGTGGCGCCGGCCGACGCAAGGCGGCGCGCGTCGTGCCGCGGGAGCTGCTATTGGCGCTGCTCAAGAAGCTCCCGCCGCCGCCGGCCGCTGGCCCGCCGGCCGAGTACGAGGTGCTGCGCGCGGTGGTGCGGGGAACGCAGGCCGGACAAGCGGTGGAGGAGACCGTGGACTGCCACGTGCCCGGCATTGCGGAGTGGGGCCTGGGTCTCGATGTCGACACCGGCTGCCCGCCCTCGATCGTCGTGCAGCTGCTTGCCCGCGGCGAGATCACGGCCCGCGGCGCGCTGCCGCCCGAGCGCGCCATCGAGCCGCAGCCTTTCTTCCGCGAGCTTGCCGCCCGCGGCATGACCGTCCATCGGCAAGTTACGGGATGACGCCGAGCGTGCCCGCCGTGCCGGGAGTCAGCCCGCGGCGGACCGCAGCGCGCGCTCGAGAATGTCCAGCCCCTCGGCAAAGACCTCATCCGGGGTTGTCAGCGGCATGAGGAACCGGATGACGTTGCCGTAGACGCCGCAGGTAAGCAGCAAAAGTCCTTGTTCCATCGCCAGCTGCTGCACGCGGCGGGCGAAGTCGGGAGCCGCCGCGCCCGTCTCCGGCGCCTGGAACTCGATGGCCAGCATCGCCCCCAGCCCGCGGACCTCGGCAATCTGCGGAACAAAGGGGCGTACTGCTTCCAGGCGCCCGCGCAGCGCCTCGCCAAGCCGCGCCGCGCGCGGCACCAGCGCCTCCTCCGCAATCACATCCAGCACCGCCAGGGCGGCGGCGATGGCGACCGGGCTCCCGGCATACGTACCGCCGAGCCCCCCGGGCGCCGGCGCATCCATCACCGCGGCCCGCCCGGTCACCGCCGAGAGCGGAAATCCCCCCGCCAGACCCTTGGCCATGGTCAGGAGATCGGGAACCACCTCGGAGTGCTCGATGGCGAACAGCTTGCCGGTACGGCCAAACCCGGACTGGATCTCATCGGCGATGAGCAGGATGCCGTGGCGATCGCAGAGCTCCCGCAGCCGGCGCACGAGCTCTACCGGGGCGACATAGAAGCCACCCTCGCCCTGCACCGGCTCGATGAGGATCGCCGCCACCCGCTGCGGCTCGACATCGGCCTTGAACAGGTGCTCGATGGCGCGCAGCGAGTCAGCCACCGACACCCCGTGCAGCGCGATGGGAAACGGCGCGTGGTACACCTCTGCCGGAAACGGACCGAAGCCGGCCTTGTACGGAACCACCTTGCCGGTCAGCGCCAGCCCCATCAGGGTGCGGCCGTGAAAGGCGCCGGTGAAGGCGATGATCGCCGACCGCCCGGTGGCGGCGCGGGCAATCTTGATCGCGTTCTCCACCGCCTCCACCCCGGTCGTGAACAGCGCCGTCTTCTTTGCGTGCGTCCCCGGGGTGAGCTCGTTGAGGCGCTCGGCCAGCCGCACGTAGCTCTCGTACGGCACGACCTGATAGCCGGTGTGCGTGAACAGCGCCAGCTGCTGCTGCACCGCCGCGATCACCTTGGGATGGCGGTGCCCGGTGTTGACCACGCCGATGCCGGTGGCGAAGTCGATGAAGCGGCGGCCCTCGGTATCCCAGAGCTCGGCGTTCTCGGCCCGGGCGGCAAAGAACGGCGCCAGCACGCCCACGCCGCGCGGGGTCGCCGCCTCCTTGCGCTGGTTCATCGCTGCGTTGTCGGTCATGCGGACAACCCCTGCGCCGCTCAGTGCTTGACCATTACGTGGCGCACCGCGGTGTAGTCCTCGAGGCCGAACAGGGACAGGTCCTTGCCGTAGCCCGACATCTTCATGCCGCCGTGCGGCATCTCGCTCACCAGCGTGAAGTGGGTGTTGATCCAGGTGCAGCCGTACTGCAGCTCGGCCGCCACCCGCATCGCGCGGCCGGCATCGCCGGTCCACACCGACGAGGCCAGACCGTAGTCCGAGTCGTTGGCCCAGCGGATGGCCTCGTCGGCGTCGGTGAACCGGGTCACCGAGACCACCGGACCGAACACCTCCTTGCGCACGATCTCGTCGTCCTGCCGGGCGCCGGCGATCACCGTGGGCGCGAAGAAGAAGCCGCCGCCCGCGCCCGCCTTGCCGCCCGCGGCAATGCTGATGTGCTTGGACGCCGCGGCGCGCTCGACGAAGCCGGCCACCCGGTCGCGCTGCGCGGCCGAGACCAGCGGCCCCATCTCCACCCCCGGCTCGTCCTGGCCGCCGTACTTGATGGTCGACACGGCGCCGGCCAGGTCGGCGACCAGGTTGTCGTAGATGCGGTGGCTGGCGTAGATGCGGCAGGCCGCGGTGCAGTCCTGGCCGGCGTTGTAATAGCCGAAGGTACGGATGCCGGCGACCACCTGCCCGACATCGGCGTCGTCGAACACCAGGACCGGCGCCTTGCCGCCGAGCTCCAGGTGGGTGCGCTTGAGGGAGCGCGCGGCGATCTCCAGCATCTTCTGCCCGGTGGCAATCGAGCCGGTCAGCGAGATCATCCGCACCTCCGGCCGCGCCGCCATGGGCGCCCCCACGGTCGCGCCGCGGCCGAACAGCACGCTGAGCACGCCCGGCGGCACAAGGTCGGCCACCAGCTCGGCCAGGCGCAGCGTGGTCAGCGGCGTCAGCTCCGACGGCTTTAGCACCACGGTGTTGCCCGCGGCCAGGGCCGGCGCAAGCTTCCACGCCGCCATCATCAGCGGATAATTCCACGGCGTGATCGAGGCCACTACGCCAATGGGATCGCGCCGGATCATGCTGGTGAAGCCGGCGGTGAACTCGCCCGCCGCCAGGCCCCCGAGGCAGCGCGCGGCGCCGGCAAAGAAGCGGAAGCAGTCGGCGACCGCCGGGATCTCATCCCCCTTCACGGCGGCCAGCGGCTTGCCGCAGTTTTGCGACTCCAGCTGCGCCAGCTCATCGCCGTGCTGCTCGATGCGGTCGGCGATCTTCAGCAGCACGGTGGCGCGATCCTTGGGCGGCGTGCGCGCCCACCCCGCGAACGCCCGCTCCGCGGCCTGCACCGCGGCGACGACCTGGGCCTCGGTGGCCTCGGCGATGGTGACGAGCTCGGCACCGGTGGCCGGATTCACGACCGACTGCCGCGGGCCCTGACCGGCGACCAGCTGGCCGTTTATGAACATGTGGGTCTGCATCGGGTTCCTCCTGTCCACAGCAGTCACTTGCCGCTCACCACGGACACCAAAGCCACAAGAGGCTATCGAATTAGGACTGTCGTGGCAAGAGCTGGGAGAGAGGGCCCGCCCCGACCAGAAGGTCTGCCAGCCGCGCCGGGTTCAGGGGCTTGGGCAGGTGCTCATCAAAGCCGGCGGCGACCTGGCCCTTGTCGAGCGGCAGGCGGACGACGAACTCGGCGCCGCGACCGGGGCCGGCGCTGCGGGCGCTCACCTGGCCGCCGTGCAGCTCGATCAGGCCGCGCACCACCGAGAGCCCGAGCCCGAGCCCGCCCTTGCTGTGGGCCAGCGTCTTGTCCGCCTGCCCGAACGGCTGAAACATCGTATCCAGCAGCTCCGGCTCGATTCCGGCCCCGGTGTCGGCGACGCGGATCACCGCCGGCCCGGCCGCGACTTCGGCGTCGACCGAGACGGTGATCGTGCCGCCCGGCGGGGTGAACTTGATCGCGTTGTGCAGCAGGTTGCCGACCACCTGGCTCAGGCGCGCCGCATCGCCGCTCACCGGCACCGGCTGCGGGCAGAGCCGGGCGACCAGCCGGAGCGACGCGCTGGCGAACAGCGGCCGGTGATCTTCGAGCGCCCGGCGTACGAGCTCGTTGAGGTCGAGCTTCTGCCGCTCCAGCTGGAGCTTGCTCTGGGTAATGCGCGTCACATCGAGCAGATCATCGACCAGCCGCGTCAGCTGCTTGACCTGGCGGTCGATGATGCCGCGGCTCCGTAGCGCCAGGTCGCTGCCGGCGGGCACCAGGTCCATCACGCTGAGGCTCGTGTGGATGGCCGCAAGGGGGTTGCGCAGCTCGTGCGACAAAAGGGCGATGAACTCGGTCTTGCGCCGATCGGCTTCGCGCAGGCGCTGCTCGGTAGCGTACTTGTACAGCGCCATCTCGATGTGGGTGCGCAGCTCGCGATCGTTGAAGGGCTTGAGGATGTAGCCGAACGGCTCGGCCTGCGCGGCGCGCTCGATCGTCGCGGCATCGGAGTGCGCGGTCAGGAAGACCACCGGCAGCGTGAGCTCGCGGTGGATGGCGACCGCGGTCTCGATGCCATCCAGGGCGCCGGCGAGCCGGACATCCATGAGGACCAGCGAGGGCCGATGCTGGCGCGCCAGCTCGAGCGCCTCCTCTCCGTAGCCGGTCGCGCCGACGACCTCATACCCCATCTTTGCGAGCTTGCTCGTCAGGTCCGCAGAGACGATGACCTCATTCTCTACGACTAAAATAGAGTGCGGAGTCATGGAGCAAGTATGTCACCGCCGAGCGCGAACTTCACCCGAAACTCCGTACCCGGAGGACCCGCGCACTCGACCGTGCCGCGCAGCTGCCGGGTGAGCATCTGCACCAGGCGCAGCCCCAGGGAGGGAGTCTTTCGCCAATCCATCCCGGCGGCCAGACCCACGCCGCTGTCCCGCACCCGCAAGCAGATAAGGCCACCCGCTTCGCGGTCGAGGCCGACGACGATCTCGCCGGCCCGAGGTCCGGGGAAGGCATGCTTTAAGGCGTTGCTTACGAGCTCATTTAGGATCAGCCCGCAGTGCATCGCCGGCTCTACCGGCAGCTGAAGGGGCTGCATGGCGAGCTTCAGCTCGACCTTGACGGCTGCGTCGCCATGGGTGTGCAGCATATACCCAAGGAGGCTGCGGGCGTACTCGGCGAAGTCGACCAGAGCCAGGCTGTCCGAGGAATAGAGCAGCTCGTGCACGAGCGCCATTGACCGCACGCGGTCGCGCACGTCGCCGAGCAGGACGCGCACGCCAGGATCGGTCTGGGTGTCGGCCTGCAGGCTGACCAGGCTGGAGACTACCTGCAGGTTGTTTTTGACCCGGTGGTGGATCTCGCGCAGCAGCACCTCCTTTTCGCGCAGGGAGGAGTTGAGCCGCTCCTCCGCCCGGTGGCGCTCGCTGATGTCGGAGACGGCCATGCGGAAGATCGGGGCGGCGGTGTTTATGTCCTTGCCGCTGGCGCTGTCCAGCTGCGCTGCGAACGTACTGCCGTCGGCGCGGCGCAGGGTGAGCTCACAGCGCTGCGCCGGCTGGCCGCTACGGACCGCCTGCAGGTGCAGGTACAGCACGTCCTGGGACTCGCGCGCGATGAAGCGGGAAAGCTTGCTGCCGATGAGCCGCCGGCGCTCGACCCCGAGCAAGTTGACCAGCGTAAGGTTGGCCTCGCGGATCGTCGCCGCCTGGTCGAGTGTCAGGTAGCCGATGGGCGCAAAGTCGTAAAGGTCGTTGAAGCGGTCGCGGGACAGCCCGAGCTCCGCCTGGGCGGTGCGCAGCTCCTCGTTCTGCGCCTCGAGCTCGACCTGATGGACCCGCAGCTCGTGGACCAGGCGCCGGACCTCAGCCGCCGACATAGAAGCTGTATCGGGATCGCTTACGGCGGCGGTCGCCGCGCCCGTCCGCTTGCGCCGGGCGCGCCGCGGCGGCGACGGCGGGTCGCTGGATCTGCTCATGAGGCGCCCTCACCCCGGAGCCCCTGCCGAGCCATGACGACCATCGCCTCGGGCTGACCGCGCTCGTCGGTGAGCAGCGCCAGCGTGGTCAGGCACGGCAGCTCTTGACCGCCTTTGGTGACGCGAACACACTCGACGTTGCGCTGGCTCTCGCCCTCGCGGCGGCGCTGCAGCTGCGCCTCCATGGCCTTGCGCTGCGTCCTGGGCACGATGGTGGCGACCGGCTGACCCAGCAGCTCATCACGGCTGAAGCCGTAGTGGCGCGCCGCCTCCTCGTTCAGATCGATGACGCGGCCGGCCAGATCCAGGATGAGCACCGGATCGAGCGTCACGGTGAAGACCTTGGACATCCGGCGCAGCGTCTTCTGAGTCTCCTTGACCGGGTTTATATCGACGAAGGTGAGGACCAGGCCGTCGATGAGGTTCTCCGCGGTGCGGTAGGGCATGATGCGGGTAAGGTACCACTGACCCTCCTTGGTCTGCACCTCCGACTGCTTGAAGACCAGGGCCGTGCTGATCGCTTCGTTGTTCAGATCGGTGCTGAACAGCTGGACCACGAACGGCCGCTTGCTCGCCGCCATGCACTCGAGCAAGAGGACGGCGAGCGAGTAGACCTCTTTTCCGGTTGCGCAGCCGGGCACCCAGACCCGCAGCGCGTGGTTGTCCGGGCGCTCCTTGAACAGCTCCGACAGCACGAGCTTGGCCAGCAAGTCGAAGACTTCCTCTGCATCGGCTCGGGCGAGACCGCTGGCTGCTCGCCCGTCGGCGGCGCCGCGAGGTAGGGGCCGCGTCCCTAGGCGAGGAGCCGCTCCCACGGGCAGTGAGTCGACCTTGCCAAGGATCTCCGGGAGCAGGCTGGCGTGGCCCGGATGCTGATGGGTGACGACGAGACGCTGACGATGAGAAAGAAGCTGGGCGCGGTCGCGTCGCGTTCACCGAAGGGGCCCCGTCCTTGTCCGGCGGCGGTGGCCGCACCTTTTAGAGCGCGGCGGCGCGATCTTTCCCGGCGCCACGAAGGTCGCGGCCAGCAGATCCCCTGGAAGCTCCTTGATCAGCTCGCGCAGCGCCTCCATGCCGGTGTATTCATTAAAGTCGCAGGGTCATTTGGATTTCATCAATCTTCTTCCCATGGAGCCGAAATCGGTCCGCTATGCGGCCAACACCTGTGAATCCGAAGCGTTCGTACAGCCGCAAGGCCGGAAGGTTGTCGGAAAACACCCCCAGGTCGATCCACTCCAGGGGCGTTTCGCGGCTCCAGCGAAGAGCGGTCTCAAGTAGCAGCCGGCCATAGCCGCGCGCGCGGTAGGCTACCTCAAGGCCAATGATCAGGGTTGCCCGATGCAGGTCACTGCGGAACCTGCCACCCTGGAGTTGGATATGACCGACGAACTGCGCCTCGTCCCGTAGCGCCCACGAACGAATCCAAGCGGGCGCTTCGAGAGGACGTGCCCACCCCTCACCCAAGCGGCTGGCGAGCTGCTCTCGCGTCGGCCTATCTCCGGCGAGCTGGGGGGTAGTGGGAGCTCCGTCGTGGTCAGACGCCGGAGCGTGCCTTATAAGATGGTCTAAAAAGGCGTCCAGCTCCTGGGCATGAACGGACTGAATGTTCGCAGTTGAGTTCATCTGCGGTGCAGCGGTCATAGTCGGAACAAAAGCTCGTTTTGGCAAGGGGCTGCGAGACCAGCTCACGGTTGGTAAGATTCCTTGCGCCACTCGGTCCCGCCTTGACCTACTATCTGGCCTACTATCTGGCCTACTATCTGGCCCACTAAGCAACCGGAGACAACACGATGGACAGCCAGGACCGACGACACTCTTCCCCGCAGGCGCTCGCGGAGCTGTGGGACGAGCATGTGAAGTGTGAGTTCGCCACTCGCAATCCCGACGATACGCTCGCCACCATGGTCGAAGATGCCTACGTCAATCACGTCCCAGTGCTGACGGGCGGCTGTGGTCGCGAGGAGCTCCGCGCGTTTTACGCCAAGCGCTTCATCCCCCAGATGCCGCCTGATCTGGCGATGACGCCGATCTCGCGCACCATCGGTAGCGAGCGGCTGGTCGACGAGATGGTCCTCGAATTCACGCACACGATTGCGATGGACTGGATGCTGCCCGGTGTCGCGCCAACCGGCCGCAAGGTCCAAGTCGCTCTCGTAGTGATCGTGCATTTTCGCGATGGGAAGCTCGCGCACGAGCATATCTACTGGGATCAGGCCTCGGTGCTCGTACAGCTCGGACTTCTGGATGCCGCGACCTTGCCCGTAGCAGGTGCGGAGAGCGCCGCCAAAGTGCTGGTTCCAACGAGGCCCGCCAATCGCCTGATGGAGCGAGTGACTCCGTAGCCCTGCTCCGCCCGCCGCCGAAACCCGACGGCAGGGCCCGCGCCAGTACTCTCGATCGAGCCGACTGGAATCCAAGCTCGTTCAAGACTCAACCCGAGGAGCGCGACTCAATCGCGAACCGGGGCGCCGCGATGCGGGTGGAGCGGCAGGTGGGACAGGCGCCGGGTCGGGTCAGGCGCTCGCGCTTGCGGAAGACGAAGCCGCAGCCCAAGCAGGCGGGGGGTTCGACTTGCAGCCGCTCGTCGGCCTTGCGCAGCGAGCGCTCGATGTGCTCAAGGTGCTCGGCCACCTCGCGCTCGGGGATGCCGACCCGCGCCGACAGCTCGCGCGCGGTCAGCGGGCCTTCGCGCAGCTGCGTGAGGAGGGCGGCGCGGAGGGTAAGGCTTCGCGGTTGCAGATCGGCTGCCATGACCTTGTCCTGCTCTGTGTCAGGTTGAGCCACCAGTCTACCAGAGGCCAGCGGTCAAGGAAATTTGCTCGCCGCGCCAGGCTGCGCTTGCATCCGCGCGCGCACTTCAGCTTCAATGCTCGCCACGGCTCGCCACGCTCGCCAAGGAGGCTGCTCATGGCTTCTGCTCCGATTCCCGGTAGACCGTTCCTTGATTTGTACAGCCCAGAATTCCGAACCGATCCGCACACCGTACTCCAGGCACTACGCGAGCAGTCCTGGTGCGCTGATACTGCCATGGGTCTGGCGGTGCTCCGCTATGAGGAGGTGCAGGACCTTCTTACCCACCGCAAGTTTCGCACCCCTGGCGCCGACTGGCTCGCCCTCCAAGGGATTACGACAGGGCCGATCGTCGATGCGATGAGCGCGTTTCTGTTAAATACGCACGGACCCGCCCACGATCGCGTGCGCCGCATGGTCACCCGGGCGTTCATGGAGCGCTCGGTCGATGCGTTTCGCCCCCGCATACGCGCCGTTGCGCAAGCGCTGATAGACAAGCTTGCCGAAAAGAAGGAGTGCGAGTTCATGGGGGAATTCGCATTCCCCTTTGCGTGGCAGCTCCTGTTCGAGTTCGTCGGCATCCCCGCTTCCGCGCAGGCCCAGGTGCAAAAGTGGAACGCAGACATTGCCCTGATGTTCGGACTGACCGTTACCCAGGACGCGCCCCGCATCGAAGCGGCGCTCACCGGTCTTTACGCATTCATCGACGAACTTGCCGCCTACGAGAGGCGCAGGCCCAGCGGCGGTCTGCTGGGCGCACTCGTGGCGGCAAACGAGGGAGAAGAGAGCCTGACGACCGGCGAGCTGCGGGCCATGGTCATCACGCTCATGGCGGCGGGCAGCGATACGGTCACCCACCAGCTGGGCAACGCCGTCACCACGCTGGTCGCCCACCCCGAGCACTGGCAGCGGCTGGCCAGTCAGCCGGCGCAGGTCCCCCAGGTCGTAGAGGAGGTGATTCGACTCAATCCAGCGGTGATCCTCGGGGTACCGCGGCTGGCGATGGAAGATCTGGAGTGGAATGACATGAAGCTCTCGCGGGGCAGCTGCCTGCTGCCGGTGACCGGGTCGGCCAACCGCGACTCGCAGATCTTTCCCAAGGGCGATATGTTCGACCCCGTGGTCCGGGAGCGTACCCACCTTACCTTTGGCGGTGGCATCCACAAGTGCATCGGCGCCGCCCTGGGGCGGGCAGAGCTGCATGATGCGCTGCTGCTTCTCGCCCAGCGGCTTGGGCGCCTTGAGCATCCAAGCCCTGTGGAGTGGCCCCCTGCTACAAATCCGGTCTACGGGCCGGTCCGCCTGCCGCTGCGCTACGAGGTAGCGCCGTAAGGTAATCGCCTGGACAGCGATCCATATAGTCACCGGAGTGGCTCTGGGCACAGCGCCATCGTCAGGACTTTCCGGCTCTGGTGGCGGGACGGCGGGCGCTGGCCTCTTTAAGGACCGCCACCACGCAGGCGCGCAGCCAGCGGTGGGCGGGATCGGCGTCGCCGCGCGGGTGCCAGGTCTGCGAGATGGTCAGCGCCGGCAGCTCCAGCGGCAAGTCCAGCGCCACCACGGCCAGGGTCTTTTGCAGCACGCGCGCCAGCAGGCGCGGCACGGCGGTCAGCAGATCCGACTCGGCCACCGCGACGACGGCGGCGGTGGCGGAAGGGACGGTGGCGATGACCTGGCGGCGCAGGCCGTGGCGCTGCAAGGCGTCGTCTAACGGACCGGTGAAGCGCCCGCGGCGGGAGACCCCGATGTGCAGGTGCTCGGTGAGCTGGGCGAGGCTCTGCAGGCCGCCGGCCAGCGGGTGCCCGCGCCGCACCACCGCGACGAAGCGATCGCGGAGCAGCGCTTGCGTACGGAGCTCCGGGGCGCTGTCGTCGAGCACTCCCAGGTCGAGATCCACGCGGCCTTCGCGCAGCTCGGCGGGGCTCTCGTCGCCCTCGGACACGAAGGCGAGCTTGAGGCCGGGGGCCTGCCCGCGCACCCGCTGCATCAGCGCCGGCAGCAGCGGCCCCACCACGCCGTCGTTGGTGCGCACGACCAGGGTTCGATTGATGGCGCTCAGCGGCTGCTCGCGCGGGCCCGCCAGGATGGCCTGGCCCTGCTCGGCGACCGCGGCGACCTGCGCGCGCAGCGCCATCGCGTAGGGAGTGGGGACCAGCGCCCGCCCCGCCCGCACCAGCAGCGGGTCGCCAAGGCCCGCCCGCAGCCGCTGCAGCATACGGCTCATCGACGGCACGGTCACTCCCAGGCGCTCGGCGGCGCGGCTCACGCTGGCCTCCTGCAGCAGCAGGTGCAGGGCGGGCAGCAGGTTCCAATCGAGGTTTGTCATCAGCGACAAAGATACATTGCCCGTGATTGCTCTACCGCGCAAATCACCAAGGCCGCAAGCTTCTCTTCATGACAACCCTACTGACCCCTCGAGTTAGTCAGCTCCTCGATGAGCTGTTCCTGGCCGCTACGGCGGCTGACGCTCCGATCCTGGCCCGGATGCGCGCCCTGGCGCCCGCCGCGCGGGATGACCTCTTACGTGACTACCGGCGGCTGTACGGTGCCGCCAAGGAGGCGTATCTGGCCGTCTCGCGCGAGGTCGGCGTGTTCCTGTATACCCAGGCGCGCGCCGCCGCGGCGACTCGGATCGTCGAGTTTGGCACCTCGTTCGGCCTGTCCACGATCTACCTGGCCGCGGCGCTGCGCGACAGCGGCGGCGGGACGCTCATCAGCACCGAGCTCGATCCCGACAAGGCCGCGCGCGCCACGGCCAACCTGGAGCGCGCCGGCCTGGCCGACTTGGTCGAGATCCGCGTCGGCGACGCGCTGGACTCGCTGCGCGCGCTGCCCGGCGGCATCGATCTTCTGTACCTGGACGGAGCCAAGACTCTGTATCGCGAGGTGCTGGCGCGCTGCGAACCCCACCTGCGCACAGGAGCGCTGATCATCGCCGACAACATCGACATGGCCGCGCTGGTCGCGCCCTACACCACCTACGTTCGCGAGCCCACAAACGGCTACCTGTCCAGCCGCGTCGTCCTTGGGGACGGTCTGGAAGTCAGCCTGCGTCTTGCCTGATAAGGCCCCGGCACGTCAGGCTTCGTATCGGCTCCTCATCCAGCATCCCCTTCGAGGCCGGGCGAAATTCCCCTATCTGGATCTCGAGCCGCTCTGGCATCTTAGCGCCTAAACTCTATCCAGGAGCCGAGCGACCATGTCCCCGCTTCCCAAGTTCTGCGTCGACGGCGAGCATCGCGCGGCGCTGGTTGCAGACTCCTGCTGACTCGGACTGGCCGACGATACCTACGCTCAGGAAGAAGAACATGTTTGATTTCGCTAACACCTATGCTCGGCTGCCCGAGCGGTTCTATGCGCGCGTCGCGCCCACGCCGGTAAAGAGTCCGCGGGTCGTCAAGGTGAACCAGGCGCTCGCCGAGCTCCTCGGCGCGGACGCCAGCGAGCTGTCGTCGGCGCGTGGGGCGGAGGTGCTCGCGGGGAACGTCGTTCCCGCCGGGGCCGCGCCGATCGCGCTGGCGTACGCCGGGCACCAGTTCGGCGGCTTCGTTCCCCAGCTTGGGGACGGTCGCGCGATCCTGCTCGGCGAGGTCGTGGGCCGCGATGGGCGGCGGCGCGACGTGCAGCTCAAGGGCGCCGGTCGCACGCCTTTTTCGCGTCGCGGAGACGGGCGCGCGGCGATCGGGCCGGTGCTGCGTGAGTACATCGTCAGCGAGGCCATGGCGGCGCTCGGGGTGCCGACGACGCGCTCGCTGGCCGCGGTCACCACCGGTGAGCCGGTCTTTCGCGACCGGGCGCTTCCCGGGGCGGTGCTGACGCGCGTGGCGGCCAGCCATATCCGCGTCGGTACGTTCGAGTTCTTCGCCGCGCGCGACGACCTCCCGGGGCTCGCTTCCCTGGCTTCGTACGCCCTCTCGCGCCACTACCCGGAGGCGGCGGGCACCGGCAACGACGCCCTGGCGCTGCTCGAGCGGGTCATCGCCGCGCAAGCGGCGCTGGTGGCGCGCTGGCTGGGCGTCGGCTTCGTGCACGGGGTGATGAACACCGACAACACGACGATCTCCGGCGAGACGATCGACTACGGACCGTGCGCATTTCTCGATGAGTTTGATCCGGCCAAGAAGTTCAGCTCGATCGATCTGCAGGGTCGCTACGCGTTCGCCGCGCAGCCGCGGATTGCGCAGTGGAACCTGGCGCGCCTGGCCGAGGCGCTGCTGCCGCTCCTTTCCGCGGACCAAGAGGCGGCGGTGCGGCTGGCAACCGAGCGCCTGGACGGCTTCGCGACGCGCTTCGCGGCAGAGTACGTGCGCGTGCTGCGCGCCAAGCTCGGCCTCTTGCGCGAGGGCGACGATGATCGGGTGCTCGCCGAGGATCTGCTGGCGCGGCTGGCCGAGCACGGCGTCGATTACACGGTGTTCTTTCGCCGCCTCTGCGCCGCGGCGGCCGATCCGGCGGCGGACGCCGAGCTGGTGGTCCTGTTCGGCGAGCCCGACGCCTACCGCAGCTGGGCAGAGTCCTG
>DAOMZC010000020.1:13247-21329 GCA_035437965.1 Pseudomonadota bacterium | reverse complement strand
CACCGCCGCGCGACCTGGCCGCTGCTGCAGCGCGCCCGGTTGAGCCAGCCCGCGCCGCCGCCCTCCCCTGCCCTGACCGCCCGGCCCGACGAGCCGCCGCCCGAGCTGCCCGCTGCCCTGCGCGAGCTCGCCCTGCTGCTCATCGCCCCCACCGGCACGCTCACCCAGGAGCAGGTCTTGCGCGTCTGCCGCGCTTTTGACGCCGCGCTCAGCAGCCCCGCCACCCTCCGCCGGCTCACCGAGCGCGCCGTCAGCCTGGGACACAGCGGCCCGGACGCGGCGCTGCGCGAGCTGCGCGCCCAGGTCGCCGCGATGATCGGCGCGCGCCTGCGCGAGGCCGCCCTGCCCATCGATCAGCTGCTCGCCACCACCCCCGCGGGCCAGCGCGCGAGCGACCTCGGCGCCGATGCAGCACAGGCGGTGCGCACCCAGCTCCTCGACGAAATCGAGCAGTCCTGCGACGCCCTGCACGATCGCACCACCGACAAGCGCGAGCTGCCCGTGGAAGACGAGTGGCGCGAGTGGGCGGCCCTGCGCGCCCGCTACCAGCGCGTGTGCCGGCTCGGCGGCCTCACCATCCGCCGCCTCGCCTGGGCCCCCCTGCACCGCGAGGCGTGCAACTGGGCGGTGTGGCTGTGGAACGAGCGCCGCCACAAAGTCCTCGCCAACGCCGTGTTCCGCTTCCTGCTCAGCGAGGCCGAGGAGCTGCAGGACGACAGCCGCATCACGCTCGCCCGCAAGAACGTGAACTGCGGAATCTGATTCCCCTCCGTCCGTAGTCCTTCGTCTCCCGTCCACAACCGGAGTCAGCTTTTGGAGTCTGTCCAGAACAGTGGCCAGACTGCGCGCAGAGTTGAATTGCCCTATCCGCCCGTGCTAGGGAGGATTCATGCTCTCTACTCCTTTCTTCCGTACTGCTCGCCTACGGATGGGTCTGTCAACTCGGTCTCCCCAGATACGCCCCCGCCGCTTCCGCGCGGGCCGCAGCGAGGTCTAGCCATGCAGAACGAAGCCCTCTCTTCCGCCGCTCCTTCCCGGCAGCAGCAGCTGGCGACCATCCACGCCCAGGCCCTGGCCCTGGCCTCCCAGCTCGAGTCCTTCGCCGCCGGCGAGCCCATGGCCCAGCAGGCCACCTGGACCGAGTACGCCGGCATGCTCCAGGACGTCGTCCACTTCAGCGAGTGTGCTGAGAATCCAGACTCCACAAAGGACGAGCTGCTCCTCAACCAGAAGCACTGGCAGTCCTTCGGCAGACTCCTTCGCGATCGCCGCGAGGCCGCGGGCTTCAGCCGCTCGGAGCTCAGCCGCCTGGCCAAGCTCTCCGACGCCACCGTCAAGTTCGCCGAGACCGCCCGCTACCCGCCCAGCAGGAAGACCCTGATTCGGCTCCTGGCCGTTCCGCAGCTCAACCTGACCTGGGATGATCTGCCGTGGCGCCCCGGCGCGGCGCCGCAGGTCCAGCCGAGCGCCGATAACAAGAGCGAGGCCGCGGCGACGGATCTCAACTGGTACGTCACCCCCACCTTCGAGCCGGTGCGCATGGTGATGGAGCTCGGCCGCTTCCTCAACGGCGCCGGCGGCCACGTCGAGCAGACCAGCGCCTACCTGGACCACCAGAGCGCCGCCGCCTATCTGGCGATGTGCGAGCGCTCGCCGGTCACCGCCGCCGCGCGCGGAACCATGCAGCTCGGGGTAGTCGCCAAGCGGATCGTCAAAGAGACCAAGCTGGCCGGACTGAACGTGATCGCGCTCGGCTCGGGCGATGCCCACCTGGAGGTGCGCCTGGTCCAGCACTTGGCGCAGGAGCAGGCGACGCCGGACATCCGCTTCTGTCTGTTCGACATCAGCCAGCCGCTGCTCAGCGCCGGCTTCAAGTACGCCAAGGACGCTCTGTGCGAGATCCCCGGGGTCAGCGTGTGGGCCCTGCAGGGCAACTTCCACCACCTGCCGCTCTACACCCAGCTCCACTACTCGCCCGCCAGCGCCCGCCGCCGCCGCATCTACTGCATCCTCGGCAACACCCTGGCCAACCTGGACAACGAGCCGCGCTTCTTCCAGCACAGCTTCGTCGAGTGCGTGCCCGGCGACCTCCTCGTCCTCGATGTCCAGCAGGCGCACGGCCCCGCAGACAATCCGGAAGAGATCCGGCGCCGCGATCCCGGCCTCCTCCAGCCCTTCTCCAAGATCCACGCAGAGTGGCTGGCCGGTCCCATCTACCGCCACTGCAAGGACGTGGTCGGGGTCGAGTTCTCCATGCAGCTCGACACCCAGTGCCCGCTGCCCGGCAGCTACGCGCTCGACGCCATCGCCACCGTAAAGACCACCGGCCGCCCCGAGAAGCGGTTCTCGATGTTCAGGTTCAAGCGCTACGACGTGGCCAAGCTCGCGCAGTGCCTCGCCGAGACCGGCTGGGAGCAGCTGGCGGCCCTGCCCAGCGACGGCGCTGCCAATCGGTCCGGAGTTACGATGTTGTTCTGCAAGCGTGATGTTGCGGCGGTCAGGAGGCAGGAGTCTGCGGAGTAGAGCCGCCCGGCAGAGACTGCGAGTCCATGCCAGGTCGTCCGGAGGTGCTCACAGAAGGTGAATGCGCAAGACCGCAAGGTCTATTCCTCATCCGCTGACCCGGCTGCTCGAACCTCGACCTATCAGAGCGCTCGGAACGCGAAATAGGTGGTCGTGCCATTTGTCAGCAAGCTGTGTTACGGTCCCAGCTTTAGTCGTACGTGCGGCCAAACGTTGGCTATCAAATTTCCCTACCCAGCGCCATGGAGTTCGCCATGCCCTCATTGACGGCAAACATCCATCGAACCATTGTTCTTTTCCTATCCGTGGTGCTTGCGTTGCTGGTGGTATTGACGATGCGCACCGCTTCTGCGCAGCCGATGGCGCCCCTCCCAGCCGCCGTGCCAGAGGGCTACGCTGCACAAATCTCGCCTCCAGCGTGGCGGGCAGCATTCCCCGCGCGCTCGGCATTTGGGAGCCTCTGCTCACTGGCGCCGCTTGCCTGCGCGCTTATCGACACGCCTTTTGCGTTCAATGCTCGCCTTGATCTCGTGATTCGTCCCAAGGCTTTCGATGGCAGTACCGGGGTTCTGTTGCCTTTCGCTGTCTCGGTGCCGCTATTCGGTCGGGCAGAAATCGGGCTTGGCTCCTGCTACGCTGGCTTCTGGGGCTTAAATGACGACGCGGCCAAGTCCAACGCCGGCCCGTCAATCAACAGCCCGAGCGGCCTCTGCCCGGTCTGGCTTGCCGCCAAGCTGCTTGTTTTCCCCTGGTTTCGCGATCCGCATACGCACCCTGCGCTCGCCGCGGAGTACCAATTCGAGTATCAGGCTGGCCCGTTCAGTGGACTGAACCAGCTCAGACTACCTGGACATCTGTCCAAGTTTAGCCTTGCCTATCGGCATCCCCTTGGCCGGCTCGAGCTAGGAGCAGCAGTCAGCGCCTTCGTCGACCACACAACCCGCACCGGCACCTTGCAGCTCGGCCCGCACGTCGGCTACCGGCTGCCTGTCGGCGAGCACTTCTGGCTCTTCGCACAGGCGATCGTGCAAGCGCCATCGTGGGGGCCAGTCATTCCGAGCGCTGCACCGGGACAAACGCTGAATCTGGCGCCTCCCATCGCGGGCACACTCGCCGTTGGCGCGCAGCAGCGAGCAGACTTCGGCTTCGGTGTCGGCCTGACGCTGATGCTGACCAAGTCTGAGATCGATACACGGGTAGACTTTCTGTTCCGCCTGCTCAGCTTCGAGCTCGGCCCGCATATCAAGCCGCTCATCCCGGCGCGCGAGACGCATAACGAACCGCTCAAGGTCGCAGTCGCCGTGAAGCCTGAGGTTGCTCCGCAGCTCGAATGCCCTGCGGGCTACAGGCTCGCTCCCGCTCCTCGGCCGTCAACCCAGCCGGCGGGGACCATTCCCAAGGCCCAGCCCTCCGAATCCCAATGCGTTCCTATTTCGCCTGCGTATCGCCTTCCCAGCCCGCTCTGGGGCAAGCCCTGCTACCTGGCGCCGCTCGACGGTTCCGCGTCCTTGCGCATGGGCAACATCGACTCGACAGGCCAGTATTGTGAATGGGATGGGGTGCGCTTGCCGCTCGGCGCCGTGATCGATCCACCGCAACGCGTGCCGCATTCGGAGCTGGAAAACCCAAGCCTCTCGGCGCCAACCTCGAAGAGCATACAAGTCGGGGCGGCGATGGCGCCGACTCCGCCGGTCCAGCCAAGGGTTTCCGCCCATAAGGCGGCTGCCCAGCGTAGAAGCCCAGAACTCGTGGTTGCCGCCGAGCCATCACCGACATCTGGCGGAACTTCGCAGCCTATCACGCCACGCCTGGATCGGATCGAGCGAGTAACCGAGCTGCCACCGTCCGTCCCTGGATCTCCCTTCGCCTCCGGCTTTGTCGATGGCGTCAAAGAAAGCTCCCAGCACCTCCGCGACTTGTACCGTGTGATCAAGAAGCACGGGCCTGGCGTGGTGGTCCCGAGCCGCGAAGCAGCCGAGGAGTGGGTAAACGAGGTCAAAGCGCAATGCCTCGACCATCTGGATGACTGCGCGCGTGGTAAGGCCAAAGAAGCTGCTCAAGCGCTGAACGAGTTCCGGCAGAAGCCGTGGGAAGATAAAAAGTACACGCTCGGACACTGGAGCTGGAGTGTGGTGGAGGCGACGGCAGAGAACGCCGTAATAGCAGTGCTTCCTGGCGGCGGGGCTGCTCTGCGCTGGGGCGAGAAGGCTGCGGAGGAAGCGGCGGTCAAGGGGGCTGCCAAGGCTGCGGTGAAGAAGACCACCGAGGAAGCGGCGGCGCACGGAGGCGAAGTGGCGGTCAGGAAGGCGGCAAAGGAAGCGGCGGAGGCCGAGGCCAAGGCCGCCGCTGAAGCTGAAGCAAAGCGCGCTGTCAAGGAAGCTGAGCAGCGCGCTGCGGGAGCTGCCAGAAACGACGCGGGCCGGGAGTTCACTCAAGAACAGAAAGACCTTGTCGAGATGGCCAAGAAAGATAAACAGAAAGGGGGTATTAGCATCGGCGATATGGAAGCGTATAAGCAGCTCAACGCCGAAGCAGGAGCCCGGGGATTCGCCACTCCTGGCGCCGTGCGAGGCCCTGAAGTTCATCCCCTAAGAAGCCAGCATTCTCAACCGGGGCCTGGCCAAAAACTTCATGGTCACGTCGGGCCAGTTGACCACATACCTATTAAATGAGACCTGTGAGGTAGCACCGTGGAATGTTACGTATTCTCGACTGAGCCCGCTGGCGCCATGTACCGCGACCTGATCAAGTTCTGCTGTTCGAGCGCATCCAAAATGCTGCTGGTTGTCAGAGACCCTGAGCAAGAGCCGGGCGCTGAGATCCGGGGCGTGCTGAGCCGACTTAATCCGTTTTTACTGGAATCGGTACGTACCAACACGTGGCCAGGCACAATTCTTCTCACGGACCAAGCCATGGTTTACTCCTATCGCGCTTCTGACGATCTGGGCGCTCTTTTATCGGAGCTGGTGGCCAGTCTGTTTGGCTGGCTCCATCCTAGTGCTCCGGAAGACCTGTGTTTCTGTCGAGGCGACGGACAGCCCTTGCTGGTCACCACAGCGCACGAACAAGATGCATACCTGCTACTAACGGCGAGTGAATATGCCGCTCTGGGGCGCAGGTTTCCGAGCCTCGCTGCCATGTTGCGAAAGGAATAACCAGACCCTCGCGCGGCGCGCAACTCTTCCCACAAAGGACTGCAATCCCAATCCGTCCCTCGCAGATCAGGCGACGATGACGCTCAATGTTCTGGGGGCAGCGCGTGCCAACGATTCGCTGCGGGCCCAGCCACCGCTTACTGGAAGGTTAGGCAAAGGAGGGGAAGCCCAGGTCGGGGGCACAGGTGGCGGGTTTCAGAGGCAGCGCTCCGGCCAGTTCGTTTACGCGAACAGAATCGCTGAGCGGCGGAGCACGGGCTCGAAGCGGCCCGAAGAGCAAAAATCGAGGTTCAGTACAAGATCGCCAGTCCGGAAGAGATGGCCAGGTTCAGGTATAATACTTTAGACGAGGTGATCCGTGCTGCGTCCGAGGCTGGCCCGAATCGATTGAGGCGCTAGATGGAAACCGAACGAAAACTCATCAGTGACTACCAGCAGTACGTGCGCAGAGTGGTATTGGCGCTGCGGACTGGCCTTGGTTATTACGATCTACTAGAGGCGTACCATCAGCGCAAGATTCCAAAAGAAGGGGTGATAAACGGAATCGAATATTCGTTCCATGGAGTCGGCTGCCTGGGCATAGTAGATGGATTGGAGGTGGACTTCGACTTCGGCCCCGATGAGAGGATAGACGGCTTCGACGCCTGGCGACTTTGGCATTTCGCGGAGCAGCAGCCGGAGGCTTATCCTCAGTTTCAACGGAAAGAAGATGTGAAAGCGGCATTAGAGAGGCTGGCGCGCTCAGGCGAGATCGAATGTCCGGGAGCTTACCCGAGCCCGCACCTGTGGTATCTGAAGCCGTCATAGCGACCGCCAACTGTCAGCAGGCTACCCGAGACTGAAGGTCCCTGCCGGTCACCCGGATGTGATAAAGCAGGCGCATGTTCAAGACGCACTCGAGGCCAGACTAGAGGATGCTCAGGTCGACTATCTCGCAGTCGCCCGCCCAAGCGTCGCCTAGAATCCACTGCGCAGGCTCACCGCTCCGACTAATGCTAAAAAGCATTGATATATGGAAGAAGCTACCCGGGGACCGTGTTGTTAGGTACAGATGCTTTGAGATCCTGGGCGGCGGCGGGTACTGCGTGCAAAGCGCGGACTTCTTTACTTTGCCGGTGGATGATGCCCAGCTCAGGTTCTCGGAAAAGCAGTTCCTGGAGCTCCTCATCGAGGAAGATCCAAGAACGCGGTGCGCCATCCATGCGACCCTCGAGCAGGCGATTCAGGCTCATGAGCGTGAGTTCGCAGAGGAGATGACTTCCTGTGACTGAGCGCAGCTGAATCGAGTCAACCAGCAGTCGATCGCGCTCGACCAAGAGGCTGTGCCCCGAAGCCACGGCGCCAAAATATCCCTTCCCTGGACCCCGATTCCATTTTGAGGCTTGACATTCTCTGTCATCCGGAGATCATCCCGACCCCTTTTCCATATTCAGGAGTCGATATGACAACCAGAGCCAAATCCACGAAGGAATCGAAGTCCAAGTCCAAGTCGAAGTCTGTCGCGAAGCCGGCGGGGCGGGGCAAGGCGGGGGCGGCGGGTCGCAGCGCGGGCAAGCGTCCCGCGGGGCGCTCACCCGCCGCGGAGCTGAGCAGCGATGAGGCGCTGCGGGCGCTGCCGGCCGACTACGCGGCCAGTCCGGACATGCCGGTGAAGCTCGCGCAGCAGGAGCTCGGCTCGCTGGCGCGGCTGGCCAAGACGGCGGCGGGGACGCTCGCCAAGGTGGGCATCACGGCGGCGCAGATCGAGCAGCTGCGGCGCTTCGCGACTCGCCTGGGGTCGCTGGAGGGCGCCTGGCAGCGGGCGCGCAGCGGCGTCACCATCACGGCGATCGAGCGCCGTCGGCTCACCGAGGCGGAGGAGCTGGAGCGGCAGCTCCTGGCCGGCGGGCGCTGGGCCTGTCGCAAGGACCCCGAGGCGCTGGCCGAGCTCGCGCGCATCGCCGAGGGCAGCGGCCTGGCGGACACGATCCAGGATCTGCGCGACCTGGTGGCGTTCTGGGAGGAGCACCGCGGTGAGCTCGCCTTGACCGATATCAAGGCCAGGGATCTCGCGCGCGCCACCGAGCTTGTCGCTGCTCTTGCGCCGGCGGCCGAGAAGGAGACCGCCAGCATTACCGCCTCCGCGGCGCTGGAGCTGCGCAACCGCTGCTTCTGGGCCGCCGACGAGCTGGCCAAAGAGATCCGCGAGGGCGGCCGGTACGCGTATCGGCTGCAGCCCAAGACCGCGGCGAAGTTCATCTCTCGCTTCCGGGCTTCCCTGGCTCGCAGTCGCAGGGAGCGCCGCAAGTCGACGGGCGCGCAGCCTTCCTCACCGCCGCCGGCTGTATCGTAGGGGCTTGGCGGATCCTGACGGGGCTCTGGCCGATTCCGACGGAGGCTTGGCCGATCCTGACCGGAGTTTAGC
>DAOMZC010000020.1:11676-13147 GCA_035437965.1 Pseudomonadota bacterium | reverse complement strand
CGACCCTGACCGGAGTTTAGCCGACCCTGACCGGAGTTTAGCCGACCCTGACCGGAGTTTAGCCGACCCTGACCGGGGCTTAGCCCGACCCTGACCGGGGTTTAGCCGCTCTTGACCGAGGATTGTCTAAGCCTGACCGAGGATTGTCCAAGCCTGACCGGGGTTTGGCCAATCCTGACGAAGGTCTAGCCAATCCTTACGGGGAACTGGCCGTCCCTTGCAGGGAATCGCCGCTCAGGGCCGTCGCGCCGTGAAAGCCTGGACGGCGGCCAGCTCCTCAGGGGTAAGATTACCGGCACTGACGGGCGGCATGGGGGAGGGCTTGCGGTCGATGACGCGATTCTGAATCTGGGTGCGCAGATTGGCCCACGAGCTGTAGGTGGACATGTCGATGCGGGCGCTGCCGGCGGGGAGGTGGCAGGCCTGGCAGAGGCGGGTGAAGATCGGGGCCAGGGTCGTGCGCCACAGGGTGAGGTCGCGGCCGCCGCCGGACTCCTGGCCGTAGCGACCGAGCTGGCCGTCGCCGCCGCTGATGGTGAAGACGTCGCCGCTGGGAGAGCCGAGCAGGCGCGTGCCGGGGGGCAGCATCGGGCTGGTCGCGGGCAAGAGGAGCTGGCCCTCGCGGAGCAGCGCCAGGGAGTCGGCAAGGCCGATCCAGATGCCGCGCGCGGCGCCGGCAAGGCCGGTGACGACCTGCGGCGGCGCGAAGCTGTGCGCGGCGACGAGCGCGCCGTCTTTTTCGTAGTACAGGGTGTCCGCCGTCGCCGCCCACAGCTGGCCATCGGGGGCGAAGGCGGCGCCGACGACGCCGGGCAGGGATAACGTCTGCAGCGCGCCGCCCTGGGGGTCGAGAAGGCGCACACCGGCTTCATCATAGGAGGCCAGCCGGCCGTTGCCGCCGATCAGGTTGCGCAGCGTAAGCTCGTACAGCTTGCGGGTGGTGCCATCGGTCAGCGCCAGCTTGTCGTCCAGGGCGAAGGCGACCTGGCCGTTGCCGAGCGCCGCTACCTCGCGCACCGGCTTGCCGGTCAGGGCGTAGCGGGCCGTCACTTCCTCCAGGCCGAACGTGGCGCCGTCGTGCAGGCGGTAGACCCGCCCGTCTCCATCGACGCCGAGCAGCCACTTGCCGGGGAAGCCGAGCGCCGGCACGGCGGCGGCGGACCGCCAGGACAGGACCGAGCTGTCGCTGCCGGCGGTGCTGCCGCTCTGCCACAGGAAGACGCCGCGCTCGCCGAACACCGCTACGTCGTCGCCGGCTTCGGCTACGGTGGTCACTCGACCGGGGCTGGCGAGCGCCGGCAGGGCCTCGCTCCACTCGATGCGCGAAAGGTCGAGCGTGCCGAGCGGCAGCTCGGGCGGCGACTCCGGAGTCCCACAGCCCGGCGCGGCGCTGCCCAGCGCGGCCAGCAAGAACAGCTTGGCCAAAAGGCCCCGCTTCCGCGCGCCGCGCGGCGAAATGGACGGCGTAATT
>DAOMZC010000020.1:0-11576 GCA_035437965.1 Pseudomonadota bacterium | reverse complement strand
GCCGGCGTAATTGCCGGCGTAATTGCCGGCGTAATTGCCGGCGTAATTGCCGGCGTAATTGCCGGCGAAATTGGATGATTGGTCAGTCCGCTTGCTCGCATCTCCGGCTCCCAGGTTCCTGGGACCGCATCTTGGCGGACAAGGAGTCAGATGCGCGCATTAATTTTTGCTCACCCAAGCGGAAACAGGACCCGCAAGTCCTGCAAATTCAATACGATGCGCAGTGGCTGGCATCTTGCCGCCTGGTAAGGAGATACGAATCATGGCCAAAGCGCGCAGCGCAGTAGCAAGCAGCCGACGCCCAGCTCGGGCCGAAGCTCGAGCCGGGAGTCGGGCCACGGGTTGGGCCGGGTATCGGGCATGGAGCCTGGGCCTGGGCCTTGTGCTGGGAACCGCCGCCTGCGGCTCCGAGCCCCCGCCGGCCGATCCGTCTGCGGTGCCGGTCATGCCGGTGGAGAGCACGCCGCTGCCGACGTTTACCCCGGTGGGACCGCTAAGCTACGTCAGCAAGGTCAAGAACCTGCTGGTCGGCCAGGCGCCGACCGATGCCGAGGCGCAGGCGGTGGCGCAGGACCCGGCGGCGCTGGCGCCGCTCATCGACACCTGGATGAAGGCGCCGGAGTTCCAGGCCAAGATGCTCCGGTTCTTCCAGAACTCCTTCCAGCAGGGGCAGCTCAATCGCCAGAGCCTTGTCGATCAGGTGCCCGACCAGGGCATCGATACGCGGCTCCTGGACAACCTGCAGGCGAGCTTCGCGATGACCGTGCTGCAGCTGGCGATGGTCGAGGGGCGGCCGTTCACCGAGGCGCTCACCACCGACCGCTTCGCGCTCACGCCACCGCTGGCGACGCTGCTGGCGTACCTGGACAACAAGCACATAAGCGACGTCCCGCGCGGCACCGACTACCTGGTCACGGCCAACCCGAACTTCCAGTTCACCCTGACGAACAAGAGCGGGCCGATTCCGATCGAGAAGACTCTCGATCCGGCCGATCCGCTGTTCTTGACCTGGTACCTGCCGACGCCGCCGACGGCGCCCTGCCCGGATCCGCTTATCTACAAGCGCGACACGACGCGCCTTTATCAGTCCTTCTTCGGCGTGGTCAGCCCGCCGGGCGGGACCTGCACGGTGAACATCACGACGCCGCCGCAGTTCGTGCCGGCCGACTACGCGGCCTGGCGCATGGTCCGCATCCGCGCTCCCAAGACGGGCGAGGCGACGACGCCGTTTTACGATCTGCCCAAGATGCGCTCGGCCACGGAGCTCGTGCTGCGGGTGCCGCGCGTGGGCTTCTTCAGTACGCCGGCGTTCTTCGCCAACTGGGCGACGAACTCGGCCAACCAGGCGCGGGTGACGATGAACCAGACGCTCATCGTCGCCCTTGGCCGCAGCTTTGACGACAGCAACAACACGGTGCCAATCAGCTCGCCGGCGCTCGACGCCAAGCACGCGGCGGACCCGGCCTGCTACGCCTGTCACAAGACCCTGGACCCGATGCGGCAGGTGTTCCGTCAGGCATTCACGCTGGCCTATCACGAGCAGAAGGATCCGGCGCAGGCGAACCTGCCGGGAGTGTTCGCGCTCGATGGAGTGACGCGCAACATCGCCAATCCGCGCGAGCTCGGGGAGGCGATGGCCAATCACCCGCGCTTCGCCATCGCCTGGACGCAGAAGCTTTGCTACTGGGCCAACTCGGCGCCGTGCAGCGAGAGCGATCCGGAGTTCCTGCGCGTCGCCGCGGCGTTCGAGAACAGCGGCTTTGACTGGAGGTCGCTGGTGCGCGAGCTCCTGTCCTCGCCGCTCGTCACCGGGGCCAAGAACACCCTGACGTTCGCCGATCAGGGGCTGGTGATCTCGGTCGCCCGCCGCGATCAGCTGTGCGCGGCGATGTCCAGTCGCCTCGGGCTGCCCAACGTCTGCGCCCTGGGCCGCGCGCCGGTGCTGACGCAGCTCGTGCCGAGCGATGGGTACGCGCGCGGGGCGACGGCGCCGATCCTGGCCACCGACCCGAGCCTGTTTTACCGCGCCGCCACCGAGCAGCTGTGCCGCAGCTTCGCCGACTCGGCGGTCGATGCGACGATCAGCGGGCAGCCGAGCCGCTACTCCAGCCGCATGGCGGAGGCGGCGATCAGCGACATGGTGCGGACCATCATGGCGATCCTCCCGGCCGATCCGCGCTACCCGGTGCTGCGCCAGATTCTGGCCGATCATTTCGGTCAGGCGAGCAAGACCGCGGGAATCTCGGCCACCGATGCTCTCAAGTCCACTTTCGTGCTGGCCTGCGCTGCGCCGCCCAGCATCTCGATCGGTCTGTAGGAGGACCCCGATGCATGCCACCAGACGAGAAGCCATCCTGGCCGCCCTTTTTGGGGCGGGCTCCATCGGCCTGCGCGCGGTCGCGACCGGCCTCCCGGCGTCGATCCTTTTGAATCCGCGGCGCTCGCTGGCCGACGCCTGCACGAGCCGCGAGCGCGCGCAGTTCGTCATCTGGGCGACCTCGGGCAGCGGCGATCCGTCCAACGCCAACGTGCCGGGCACCTATGAGGATCAGGGCATCGCCCACTCGCTCGATCCGCTGATGGCGCCCACCGCGATGTCGCTGGGCGGGCGGAGCTACACGGCGGCGAAGCCGTGGGCGAGCCTGCCGCAGAGTGTCCTGGACCGCACCTGCTTCTTTCACCACACGACGCTCACCAACAGCCACGCCAATGAGTCCAAGGTCCTCAAGCTCATGGGCGGGATCAAGCGTCAGGAGATGCTGATTTCGCTGATGGCGCAGCAGCTGCGGCCGTGCCTGGATACGGTGCAGGTCGAGCCGGCGTCGATCAGCGGTGAGTTCATCACGTTCGGCGGGCGGGTGCTGCCGGCGCTGACCCCGACGGGGCTGCGCGACGTGTTCATAAGTCCCAAGGGGGCGCTGACCACGCTGCAGAAGCTGCGCGATGGGGACCTCGACCGGATCTATACGGCGCTCAAGGCGAGCGGGAATCCGACGCAGCTCACGTACCTGGATCGGATGGTCACCTCGCAGCGCGAGCTGCGCAACATCTCGGACAGCCTGCTCGGGAGTCTGGCCGGGATTACCGCCAATGATCTGAACGGACAGATTACGGCGGCGGTGGCGCTCATCCAGATGGGAGTCACGCCGGCGTCGGTGATCCAGATGCCGTTCGGCGGCGACAACCACAGCGATGCGAACCTGGCGCGCGAGACCTCGCAGCACGTAAGCAGCATCGCCGCCATCGCCACCCTGCAGCAGAAGCTGCAGGCGGCGGGGCTGCAGGACCGGGTGACGTTCGTCCTGATGAACGTCTTTGGGCGCACGCTCAACCGGCCGACCCGCATGGGCCGCGATCACCTGGGCAGCCACCACTGCACGGTGATCATCGGCAAGGGAGTGCGCGGCAGCGTCATCGGCGGCGTCGTCAAGTCGGGGAGCGACTACGCGGCCACCGCCATCGACTCGCGCACCGGGCAGCCGGGGGCGAGCGCCGACATCCGCTTCGAAGAGACGCTGGGGGCGGTGGGCAAGACCATCGGCGCCGCGGTGGGCGTGTCGGCCGATGTCCTAAATGATCAGATCACGACCGGAAAGATCGTCCAGCCCGCCCTCGCCTGATTCTGCTGCAGCTGCCCTCCGGTGCTTTTCCTAGGGGCTCCCAGTCGATCTCAAACTGGGACCCCTGATATAAACCCTGGCATTCCTTTTTCTTGCCGAGCTTGCGCGAGCGCGGGCTCCTGAGTTCTTCTGTGCGAAGCTGACACAGTGCGCGTCCGGGCGCGCCCCAATCGCGCTGCGGTCAGGCGGGCTTGGGGTGATCTTTGAGCTCGTTGTTGTGAGCGGTGGCCTGATCGGCAAGGCGGGTGAGCAGCGAGGGGGCCCAGGCGGTCTCGCTCTCCCAGCCGGTGTGGCTGATGTTGCCTTCGGGACCGATGGGGTCGGGCATGAGCTGGTTGACCAGGGAGAGGACGACCGAGAAGGTCTCGGGCAGGTGCGTGCTCAGGCGGTAAAGGAGGCGGGCCTGGGCGCCGACGATGAGCTCGGCCCGGCCGCGCTGGCAGGCGCGCAGGATCTGCCGGGCGGCGCGCTCGGCCTGCACGGTGAGCAGGGGGAGTCCGTCGGCGATGGCGAACTCGGTGAAGGTCGTCTTGTTCTGGCCCTTGAACTGCGCGTTGTAGTGCGAGCCGGTACGCATGAGCCACGGACAGGCGGTGGTGATGAAGATGTTCTCGCGCAGAAGCTCGCTGCGCAGGGCGCTGGAGAGTCCGACGAGGGCGAACTTGCTGGCGCAGTACGGGGCGAGCTGGGGGATGGGGAGCTTGCCGCCGATGGAGGCGATGTTCACGATGCGCCCGCCGCCGCCGCGGCGCAGGTGCGGGATGGCGGCCAGCATGGTGTGCAGGGGTCCCCAGAAGTGGACGCCCAGGGCGCTGCGGAAATCTTCCAGCTCCATGTGCTGCAGCGGACCGACCTGGATGATGCCGGCGTCGTTGATGAGGACATCGAGGCGGCCAAAGCGCGCCACGGTCGCCTCGACGGCGCCGCGGGCCTGCTCGTTTACCGAGACATCGCCGGCGTAGGTCAGGACTTCGCTGCCGCGGGCGCGCAGCTCGTCGGCGGCGCGCTGCAGCTCGGCCTTGTCGCGGGCGCACAGGGCAAGGCGGGCGCCCTGGTCGGCGAGCTGGCGCGCCATGACCAGTCCCAGACCTCGCGAGCCGCCGGTGATCAGCACGACCTTGCCGCTAAATGAATAGGAAGAGCCGCCGAGCAGCAGCCTGCACGTGGCGCTCATCACCCTCAGCGTGTGCCTTACTTTCTGGTAGTCCATTGCTCACCCTCCTTGCGTACGGTCGGGGTCGAGAAGCTTTGCCGGGAAGGACCCGGCTCCTAATTGATTAGGGTGGATCCGGCCGGGGGGTGGGGCTACCGAATCTTGTCGCCGCCGGCCGGGCAGAGTCTGATTTCTGCAGGTGAGCGCAGGCGCGCGGTAGCATGGCGGCCATGGCTCCTACGAATGCTCGCGCCGGGTTCTCGGTTGTCGACTGCTCGGTGTCGCCGCCGCGCGTGTCGGTCCCTCGTGACTATAACGCCGCGGTGGATCTGATCGACCGCCAGGTCGCGGGCGGGCGCGGTCAGCACATCGCGATCCACGACGATCTGGGCTCCTATTCCTATGCTGAGCTGGCCGACCGTACGGCGCGGGCGGCCGGCGCGCTGCGCACCTTGGGGGTCGAGCTGGAGCAGCGCGTGGTCCTGTGCCTGCTGGATACGATCGACTTTCCCACCGTGTTCTTCGGGGCGATGCGGGCCGGCGCGGTGCCGGTGCCGGTGAGTACGCTGCTCACCACGGCGGACTATGAGTTCCTGGTCGCGGACTCGCGGGCCCGGGTGCTGGTGGTGAGCGCGGCGCTGTATCCGAAGTTCGCGCCGCTCCTGGCGGGGGCGCTGCCGCTGCTGCGCCATGTGGTGGTGGCGGGCGGGGAGCCGGAGGCGAGTCCGCCGGGAACGGTGGCGCTCGGAGCTCTGCTGGCGGCGGCGCGGCCGGCGGATGGGGAGGTGGCGGCGACCACCTGCGATGACGCGGCGTTCTGGCTGTATACCTCGGGGTCGACGGGGAGGCCCAAGGCGGCGGTGCACCTGCACGCGAACCTGGTGCAGACCGCGGCGCTCTACGGCCAGGGGGTGCTGGGCCTGCAGCCCGGGGACGTGGTCTATTCGGCGGCCAAGCTGTTCTTTGCCTATGGCCTGGGGAACTCGCTGACGATGCCGCTGCACGCGGGGGCGACCACGGTGCTGCGCGCGGCGCGGCCGACCGCGGCCGAGGTGATGCACGTGCTGGCCACCTACAAGCCGTCGATCTTTTACGGGGTGCCGACGCTGTTTGCGTCGATCCTGGCCGAGCCGACCCTGAGCGCGGCGCCCGGCTCGCCGGCCCTGCGGCTGAGCGTCTCGGCGGGCGAGGCGCTGCCGCGGGCCCTCGGCGAGCGCTGGCGGGAGCGCTTCGGCAGCGACATCCTCGACGGCATCGGCTCGACCGAGCTCTTGCACATCTTCCTCAGCAACCGCCCGGGTCAGGTGCGCTACGGCACCACCGGCCGGCCGGTCCCCGGCTACGAGCTGAAGCTGGTCGGGGACGACGGCGCGCCGGCCGGCGACGGCGAGCAGGGGGAGCTGTGGGTGCGCGGGCCGTCCTGCTGCAGCGGCTACTCCCGCCAGCGCGAGCGGAGCCTGCTCACCTTCCACGGCCCGTGGACCCGCACCGGCGATCGCTATGTGCGCGACGGCGACGGCTACTACACCTTCTGCGGCCGCGCGGACGACATGCTCAAGGTCGGCGGCATCTGGGTCTCGCCCTTCGAGATCGAGTCGGCGCTGACCTCCCACCCGGCGGTGCGCGAGGCCGCGGTGGTCGGTCACGCCGATGCGGCGGGCCTTGTAAAGCCGCGGGCGTTCGTCGTCCTCAAAGACACCGCCGCGGCCGGCCCCGCGCTCGCCGCCGAGCTCAAGGCCTGGGTCAAGGAGCGGCTGGCCCCCTACAAGTACCCGCGCTGGCTCGAGTTCGTCCCCGAGCTGCCCAAGACCGCGACGGGAAAAACCCAGCGATTCAGGCTCCGTGGCGGCGCCGCGCCGTAAGCTGTGGCGGCCGGGGCGCACCTCGGGGTAACGTCGCCTGGTCCCTCATGGATCGCAACCTCGACCCCAGCTCTGCCCAGGCCGTGGCGCCGCCCGCGCGGCTGCCGCCGGTCTCGCGGCTGTACCGCGGCCTGCTGGCGCTCATCATCGGCGTCTATCTGGTCTACTCCTCGTTCGGCATCGCCGGGCCGTTCCTGTGGGGCCACCACGGCTACCACGGCGCCACCTACGCCCAGCGGGCGCGCATGACGCTGCGCTATCACATAGTCACCCCGGCGACGTGGAACGGCTACGTGCAGCCGCCCGAGAAGCAGTCCTTCTATCTCCACCACCCGATCGGCTACCACCACATCCTGGTCCCGTTCATGGGCCTGCTCGGCGAGGCGGAGTGGGTGGTGCGCGGCGTCGCGGTGCTCGGTGGAGTGCCGCTGCTGCTGGCGCTGTTTGCGCTGGTGCGGCGGTTCTGGTCGGCGGGGGCGGCGCTGCTGGCGTGCGCTGTGTATGTCGGGCTGCCAGTGCTGTGCAGCTTCAGCGTGCTGTCGGACCCGATGCTGCTTGAGATGGCCTGCTCGCTCGTCGCGGTGCACGCGTTCCTGCGCTACCTGCAGGCGCCTTCCGGACGCGCGCTGGTGGCCGGCTGCGCGGCGCTCACCATCGGTGGGCTCATCATGTGGGAGGTGTACTTTCAGGCGTTCTTCCACGGGCTGTACATCTTCTACTTCCTGACCACCGCGCGCGGGCGGCAGCTGCGTCTTGGCGGCAAGGACGGAAGCGGGGGCGTGAACGCCGCGGCGGCGTGGTTTTTCGCGACGCTCATCTGTACCTCGGCGGCGATGGCGTTCCACTTCGTGTTCACGTGGAAGATTGGCATGCTGGGCGATTTCTTCGCGTCGTTCAAGGAGCGCAGCACCGCCGAGTGGCCGTGGGTGATAGCGCAGCACAAGCTGTGGCTCACGCTGCTGTACGGAAAGCCCCTCATGGTCCTTGGGGTGGCGTGGCTCGGCGTGTTCGTGGCGCGGCTCGTGCGCGGGCGGGCGCGGCTGCGCGATCAGGCGGTGCTGCTGTTCTTCCTGCTCAACATGCTGTACATCGTCCTTTTCCGGCGCGGCTCGTCGATTCACCTTTACCGGGTGTTCTATTTCTCGGCGTTCTTGGCGCTGGCGGTCATGGACCTGATCGTCGAGCTGCGCGAGCTGCTGGCCCGGCGCGTCGGGGCGCGGGCGGCGGTGCTCGGCGGGGTGGTCCTGACGCTGGCCTACTTCGCCACTACGCTGCCGCACGCCTTTCACAACCTGGTCGACAGCCGCGTGGTCATGGGGACGCACGGCTTTGTCGGCTATAACCCCGACTACGCGAAGCTGATGTTCGCGCGCGCCGCCGGGGCGCACACCCCGAAGTCGGCCTTCGCGGTCTTTTTCCACCTGCCCTACCGGGTGGAGTTCACCTACTACTTCGACCGCAGCTACGGCGTCTCGCCGTGGGGGGAGCTCAGCACGCTGGCGCAGCTCGACGAGGTGCGCAAGCAGCACCCCGAGCTCGTGCTGGTGACCCAGAGGTCGCTGCCGGCCCCCGAGGACCGCCGCCTGCGCGAGCTCCTGCAGCACCACCGCGCCTACGCCTACGAGAACTTCCTGCTCGTGCGGCTCGACGAAGAGATTCCCCAGCCGGAGATCCACGAGTACCGCTTCGTGCCGCAGAAGCCGTCGTGGATCTGGTGGTGGTTTTATTCGCACAAGTACCCGCCGGTCGAAGCGGTCGAGGTGACGACGCCCTTTGGCGACGCGATCCGCGCCGCGGCGGCAGCGGCCCCCTCGGTAGCAGCCCCGGCCCCGGCCCCGGCCGCGACCCCGACCCTGCCCGCCGCCGTCAAGACCCAAGGTCCGCCGCAGCCTCGATAACGTCGCCGTAGCCGCGCCGGGCCGCGATGCGATAAGATGAAGCTGGGACCTCGCCGATGTCGCTGCGCTTCGCCCTCACCTACCCGACGCTCAAGAGCTGGGCTGATCGCCTGGGCGTGCCCTACAGGTTCAACGAAGAGGTCGGCCAGATCGCGGTGCTCACCCGGGTGATGGACACCGACGTGCCGCTGGTGTTCATCCCGCGCCCCGACCGCGGCATGGTGACCATGGCGATCACGCTGCCGTTTGCCACCCCGAGCGAGCGCTTCACGGCGGTGGGCGAGTCGCTGACGATCTTGAATGCGCGCTCGTACATGGGCGCCTGGATCCTCAACACCGACAAGGGCGAGGTCTACTTCCGCATCACCCTGCCGGCCATGGAGCTGGAGTACAGCGACGAGACGCTGCGCTTCTTCGCCTCGCTGGTGGTGAGCTCGGCCGAGGCCATGGCCAAGCTGCTTTACGCCGTCGCCCACAAGGGCGAGGGCCCGCAGAGCATCGCCCGCGCCCAGAGCTAGTCTGGCGCCGACGACGGGCCGACGACGAAGAAGACGGCAGCTAGCGGCTCGCGCGGCCGGCGATCGTGCTATGTAAGAGTCATGGAGACAACAAGCGCAACGGGTCTTATCTTCGACGTCACTACAGCCGATTTTGCCCAGCAGGTCATCGAGCGCTCGCACGAGCTGCCGATCCTCGTCGATTTCTGGGCCCCGTGGTGCGGTCCGTGCCGCACCCTGGGGCCGGTCCTTGAGCAGGTGGTCGCGGGGCTCGGCGGCAAGGTGCTGCTGGCCAAGGTGAACACCGACCTCGAGCCGGGGCTGGCGCAGCAGTTTCGCATCTCGGGAATTCCGGCGGTCAAGGCGTTCCACAAGGGGCGGGTGGTAAATGAGTTCGTCGGCGCGCGGGACGCCAAGTTCCTCAGCGGCTTCCTCGCCGCGCTGGTGCCGGCGCGCGGGGAGGCGGAGCTCGGGGAGGCGGCCAAGCGCTGGGCGGACGGTGATTACGCGGCGGCCGAGGCGATCCTGCGGCCGCTCGTAAGCGGGCCGCAGGCGCTGGAGGGTGGCCGCCTGTCCCGCGCCCAGCTGCTGCTCGCCGAGTCGGCGCTGGGCCAGGGCCCGCAGCGCTACCCGGAGGTGACCGAGCTGCTCGCCACCATCGACCCGCGCAGCCCAGAGAGCGAGCGCGCCGAGCTCGTCGCCCAGGTGCTCGCGTTCTTCCAGGCCGGCGATGAGGAAGGCGGGCCGGAGGCGGCGCAGGCGCGCCTGCGGGAAAGCGAAGGCGACTCGGCGGCGCGCTACGTCGTGGCCGCCGCCCAGGCCCGCAGCGGCCAGCTCGCCGCGGCGCTGGAGAACCTGCTCACCCTCATCCAGCGCGACCGGCGCTACCGCGACGATGGGGCGCGGCGCGCCCTGCTCGCCCTGTTCCAGCTGCTCGGCCAGGCGTCCGGTCCGCAGCAGGAGCTCATCCACGAGTGCCGCCGCCGCCTGCAGCTCCTCCTGTAGTCGGCGGGTGGGGCGCAAGCCGAGTGAGCGGTCTGTTATGATGAGCCATGACGCAAAGACAGACTGCTCTTGTCACCGGCGCCTCGGCGGGTCTTGGCAAGGAGTTCGCGGAGCTGTTCGCCCGCGATGGCCACGACGTGGTGCTGGTCGCTCGCAATGCGGGGTCGCTCGGGCGCCTGGCCAGCGGCCTGCAGCAGACGCACGGGATCACCGCCCACAGCATGCCGCTTGACCTCAGCCGCCCGGAGTCCTGCGGCGAGCTGCACCGGCAGCTCAAAGAGCGCGGGATCGCCGTCGACTTCCTGGTCAATAACGCCGGCTTCGGCTCGACCGGACCGTTCCTCGATCAGGACCTGGACAAAGAGGCCAGCATGATCGAGCTTAACGTCACTGCGCTCATGCGGCTGTGCCACCTGTTCGGGCGCGACATGCGGCAGCGGGGCCGCGGGCGGATCCTCAACATCGCCTCTAGCGCCGGCTTCCAGGCGGGTCCCTACATGGCGACCTACTACGCCAGCAAGGCCTTCGTGGTGATGTTCTCCGAGGCGCTGGCGGTCGAGCTGAAAAAAGACGGCGTGACCGTGACCTGCCACTGCCCGGGCGCCACCGCCACCGAGTTCGCGCAGCGCGCCGGCAACGCAGAGACCAAGCTGTTCAAGCGCCCCGGGGTCGCCCAGGCGGCGGAGGTAGCGGCGCACGCCTACCAGGCCATGCAGCACGGCAAGGTGCTCGCGGTGCACGGGCTGATGAACAAGGTGGGGGTGTTCTTTACCCGCCTGGTGCCGCGCCAGGTGGCCAGCGGCATCGCGGCGCAGCTGAACCAGGGCTAAGACAAGACCCTAGTTGCGCAGGTCGTAGTAGGCGGCGAAGTAGCGCCCGCGCTGGCGGTCGACGAGCGCCACGTTCGTCTCGCCGCGCTCGCTGCGGCCGGTGAGCAGCAGCAGCTCGCTCTGCGGGCCGAACAAGACGCCGGCGAGCTCTCCCGCCGGCAGTATGCGTTGCAGCTCGGCGACCGTCGGCGGCGTAAGGTGCACGGTCTGGCCGGCCAGCGCCAGCGTGCCGGACTGCAGCGCCTCGCGCGACACGGCGACCGCGGCGGGCAGCTGGGCCTTGACCTCGGCGCGCTCGGGATAGGGGCCGGCGTAGACCCCGCGCATCGGTCCGAGCACGCTCACCAGCAGCTTGACCACGACGTTATTGGGCTCGTGGGTGAAGATCTCCGAGCCATCGACGATGCAGCCGGAGGTCGAGCGGTAGACGCGCCAGCGCTTGTCGAGGTTGTAAAACTCGCGGTCGGGCATGCCGAAGGTGCGCAGCTGCGCCCCGCCGGCAAAGTAGCTGATGACGCCGACGAGCAGGCTGAGGCCGGAGAGGACCACATAAGGCGACCCGAGCAGACACAGGAGGCCCAGGCGCCGCCGCCGCCGCAGGTACAGGTAGATGATCGCCGGGGCGGCCAAAAGAAGACCGACGGGCCAGACGGCAAAGACGGTCAGCCACATGGCGCCGAGCGCCAGCGCCGCGATCAGCCAGCCGGGAAG
>DAOMZC010000019.1:0-21686 GCA_035437965.1 Pseudomonadota bacterium | reverse complement strand
AGAGCCCCACCGCGGTGTACGCGGTCGGCGCCACCGGCACCATCGTCAAGTTCGACGGGACCAGCTGGACGACCCAGACGAGCGGCACCCTGGCCAACCTGTACGGGGTCGGCGGCGACGGCACGCAGGTCTACGCGGTCGGCGACCTCGGTGGGGTCATCCAGAAGCTGAGCGGCGTCACCTGGAGCACCACCAACACCCCGGCCGGGCAGACCCTGTACAGCGTCTGGTCGACGAGCCCCGGGCAGTACGTCGCCGTCGGCGCGGGCGGCACCGTCCTGCGCTCCAGCGGCGCCGCGTGGGCGACCGATCCGCTGGGCAGCGGGACCACCCTGAGCCTGAACGCGGCGCGCACCGGCACCGGCACCCCGCTGTGGGTGGCCGGCGACGGCGGCACCCTGCTGAGCTTCGCCGCCAACAAGTGGACCACGGTCACCGGCGGCAAGTCCTTCACCCTGCGCAGCATGTACGGCTTCAGCGCGAGCGACATCTGGGCGGTCGGCGACGGCGGGACGGCGCTGCACTTCGACGGGACGAACTGGAACCCGACGGTGACCGGGACGATGGCGAACCTCAACTCGGTGTGGGGCAGCGGCCCGTCCGACGTGTGGGCGGTCGGGGACAATCGCACCGTCGTGCGCTGGAACGGCGCCAACTGGACCGCGCGGCCGATCATCGACGCCGCCGCGACCAACCTCACCGGCGTGTGGGGGCCCGACTCGACCGAGGTCTGGATCACCGCGCTCACCAACATCGCGATGGAGTCGCACGCCATCCACATCGTCAGCGGGACCGAGGGGCGGCTGCGGATTAGCCCGCTGGCGTCGCTCAACGCCGTGTGGGGCAGCAACGCCAACAACGTCTGGGTCGTCGGCGACCAGTTCGGCGTCAACATCGTCAACAACGCCGGCAACCAGATCACCACCGGGTATAACCTGCCGGCGGTGATGCGCTCGGTCTGGGGGACCGGCTCGCAGGAAGCCTGGGCGGTCGGCGATGGCGGCGTCCAGATGCGCTGGGACGGGACCGCCTGGTCGCAGACCGCCGTGCGGACCGGGCAGCGGCTGAACGCGGTGTGGGGACTCAATGCCACCAATGCCTGGGCGGTCGGCGATCAGGGGACGCTGCTCGTCTACGACGGCAAGGTGTGGACCGCCGCCGAGAGCGGCACCCGCAACAACCTGTTTGGCGTGTGGGGCGCGGTGCAGAGCGACCTGTGGGCGGCGGGCATGGCCGGCGCTCTTCTGCGCGCGCAAAAGTAGCGCCGCCCGCTGCCGCGCCGGCCGTATGATGCGGCCATGGAACCCACCATAAGCCTGCAGATGCACGGCGCGACCGCGCTCGTCACCCTCATGCGCCCGCCGGCCAACGCCCTGAACCACGCGCTGCTCACCGAGCTCGTGGGCCTTCTGCGCAAGCTGCACGAGCCCGCGGTGCGCAGCGTCGTTCTGACCGGCCAGGGCCGCTTTTTCTCGGCCGGGCTCGATCTGTTCGAGGTGTTCGCCTACCCGGCGGACCAGGCGGTCGAGTTCGCCCGCGATTTCGATGACGCGGTGACCGGGCTGTTCGCGCTGCCCAAGCCCGTGGTGGCGGCGATCAATGGGCACGCGATTGCCGGCGGGGCGGTGCTCGCCGCGACGGCCGACTTTCGCCTGGTCTGCGACTCGGGGGCCAAGCTCGGGATCACCGAGATCCAGGTCGGGGTGCCGTTTCCCACCTCGGCGCTCGAGGCGATCCGCCACAGCTGCGCCGGTCCCCACCTGCGCGAGCTGTTCTACCGCGGCCTGAGCTACTCCCCCGCCGAGGCCATCGAGCGCCGCCTGGCCGACGAGCTGTGCCCGCCCGGCGAGCTCGTGCAGCGAGCGCTGGCGCTGGCCACCGAGCTCGGCGACCGGCCGCCGCACGCGTTCGCCACGACCAAGCGGGCGCTGCGGGCCGAGACCCTGGGACGGATGCGCGCGGCGCGCGTCACCGGCAGCGATCCGGTGTGGGAGCTGTGGCGCACGCCCGAGACCCTGGCGGCGATGACCGCCTACCGCGAGCGGCTGCGCCGCAGCGCGCCGTAGAACGGCTGTGGTAGACTGCCGCCATGGGCAAATTTACCGTCGTGCACGAGATCAACTGCAACGCCGACACCTTCTGGAAGACCTTCTTCGACAAGGAGTTCAACGAGAAGCTCTACCGCGATGGGCTCGGCTTCCCCGAGTTCTCCGTCCTTGAGCAGCGCGAGACCGACACCCAGATCCTCCGCAAGGCGGCGGGGCAGCCGAAGATGAACATGCCCGGCCCGGTGGCGAAGCTTTTGGGCAACAACTTCCGCTACGTCGAGGACGGCACCTTCGACAAGGCGAGCAAGGTGTGGCACTGGAAGATGACGCCGAGCGTCCTTGCCGACAAGATGCGCCAGGAGGGCACCCTGCGCATCGAGCCGATCGGCGAGAGCAAGGTGCGCCGCACCGCCGAGCTCCTCATCGAAGCCAAGATCTTCGGCGTCGGGGGCCTCATGGAGAGCGCGGCCGAGAAGGGCCTGCGCGAGGGCTGGGACCAGAGCGCGGTCTACATGAACAAGCACCTGGCCGGGCAGGGCTAGGCCCCCGCCCGCCTGCCGCCCGCTAGTCGGCCGACCAGTCGTCCACCTCGTAGAGGAACTTGGTCTTGCCGATCAGCTTGCGGTTGACCGAGGTGCTCTGGACAAAGACCCGGTACTTGTCCAGGCTCGTGGGCTTGATGCGGGCGCTGCCGCCGGCCGGCAGCCCGAGGAGCTCGCGGGCGGCGGCGCCGGCGAACAGATCGCCGGTCTTGCGATCCATGAGGACGATCTCCTTGTACTCCTGGATTGTCTCGGTCTTGGTGAACTCGTAGAAGCCCCGGCCCTTCTTGAAGGTCAGGCCGTTATCGAGGACGAAGTCCTTGATCGCGCAGTCGTGGTCGATGTCGAGCACCTGGAAGCGGCCGGGCGGCACCGCGCGCAGGTCGGTCGGCGCGAAGTCGGCCGACGGCTTGCGCTTGAGGATCGAGTCGAAAATCTTGTTGAGGCCGCGGCTCATGCGGCCTTCCTTGATGACCTCCTGCTCGTAGGACTGGACCTGGGCGGGTGAGGACTGCTGGTAGCAGACCGCCATGATCAGGTCGGTCACGTACGAGAACTGATCGAGGCTGACGTGGAAGCCCCCCGACTTGTGGGCGAGCTCCTCGTAGAACTTGGTGGCGTGGCGGCGGTTTAGGCACTGCACCCCGTAGACCGGGATGCCGAGGCCCCCGAGCTTGTCGACCTCGTCACGCCAGTTGAGCTTGCCCGGGTTGTCCTTGGGCCCGTGCGGGATGTCGTCGCCGATCAGCACCAGCGCCTTCTTGGTCGGCTTGAGCCAGTTGAGCGACTGCGCCTCGTGCAGGACGAGCTCGTAGCACTCGGGCAGATCGCCGCCGCCGGTCGGTCCGACCTCCTGGACGAACTTGCAGATCGCCGTGGCGTCGTCGGACAGCTTGAAGTGCTTGGTGACGTACGAGCTGCCCTTGTCGCAGTAGTCGCCGTGGGCGATGATGCCGATCCGCATGCCCGGGATCTCGGTGAGCAGGCGCGTGACGGTCTCTTTGACCTTGCGCCGGACCTGGGTGAGGCAGGGATACATGCTGCCCGTGGTGTCGAAGCTGAACACGACCTCGATGCTGTAGTCAGACATGCGCAGTTCCTGGGGTCCCGGAGGTTGTCGGCGCCCCTCGGCGCGGCCCTTGCGGTGGCGCGGTGGCGCGGCGCGCGCACCTTTGGCCAAAGCCGCCCGGCCGAGCTGTCAGCGCTAGCTGCCAGCCGCCTGCTGTCCGCCCCCTGCGGGCCCCGTACGCAGCGGACAGGCAGAGGCCATCGTTTTATGAGACAGCGAACGAACTTTTGCTGTCAAGCGGCGCCAGCCTCGGGCGGCCGGGCCGGTCGCAAGTCCGCGAAGTCATTGATTGACTTCCACCGCCGGCCTTCGATAAATGGAGGCCATGGCCGAAGACCTTGTCGTCCTACGCGAGATCCTCCAGCGCGAGCTTGAGACCATCAATGCGTACGAGAAGATGATCGATCGGGTCTCCGACCCCGCGCTCAAGCAGATCATCGAGCACGTCACCGACGAAGAACGCGAGCACGTCGCCGAGATGTATCAGCTCATCATGGCGCGCGACGAGCGGCAGCAGGCGCGCTCGCTGCGCAGCGAGCAGCAGCTGCGCGAGATGCACCTCACCGGTGGTGCGGCGCCGCGGGCAACGGCGGCCGCCAGCCACGCCGCGACCGCCGCCGCCGAGGCGGGCCTCAAAGACCCGCTGCTCGTCCCGAGCGTCCCCGGAGCCCTGGCCGCGCCGGCCGCCGACGACCCGTTCCCGCCGCCGCCGCCGATCTTTCCCGACGGCTCGTGGTCGGTGGGCTGGCTCAAGCGGGTCAGCCCCCAGGCCGTGGGGAGCGCCGGCGCTACTGGGGCTGGCACCGGCAGCGGGTCCTAGGCAGACCGCGCGACGCAGCGGAAAATACTTTTAAAGTCACGAGCCAGCCCAGGCCACGATCGGCCTGGCCCCAGGCAAGCGACAGTCCCGGAGAAGGTTCAGCGATGCCCGACACCAGCAACTTCCTCACCCACGAACATCTGCCGCTGTCTGCGGAGCGGTGGCGCGAGCTCAACATGGCGGTCGTCGAGGTCGCTCGCCGGCGGCTCGTCGGGCGGCGCTTCCTCGACCTGTACGGACCGCTCGGGGCGGGCGTCCAGTCGGTGCACAACGACGTGTTCACCGGCACCGAGCGCGCCGCGATCGGCATCCTCGGCGAAGAGCCGATCGCGCCGGTGCGCACCGCCGGGCGGCAGATGCTGACCATCCCCATCCTCTACAAGGACTTCTCGCTTTACTGGCGCGATCTTTTGACCAGCGAGCAGGTGGGCAGCCCGCTCGACCTGTCGGCCGCCGCCGGCGCTTCGAGCTACGTCGCCGATCGCGAAGACGACATGATCTTCAACGGCATCCAGGAGCTCGGCCTGCCGGGCCTGGCCACGGTGGCCGGGCGCAACGCGATGCCGCTCGGCGACTGGAGCCAGGTCGGCGCGGCGATCCAGACCGTCGCCAGCGCCATCGAGCGCCTGGTCGAGGCGGGCTTTTACGGCCCCTACTGCCTGGTGACCAGCCCGCACCTTTACGCCAAGCTGGCGCGCTTCGTCGAGAACAGCGGCGTCTCCGAGCTCGGCCACATCCGTGAGCTGTGCACCGACGGGGTGTTCCGCACGAGCGTCCTGCCGCAGAACTGCGCCGTGCTGGTCTCGACGGGGCCGCAGAACTTCGACCTCGCGGTGGCGCAGGATTTCCGCGTCGCCTACCTCGGCGCGCAGCAGATGAACCACCCGTTCCGGGTCTTTGAGTGCGCGGTGCTGCGCATAAAGCGCGCCCAGGCGATCTGCACGCTCGAGCCGAGCAAGTAGCGCGATCGTCCGGAGCCCTCACCGAGGGCAAGCTGCAAGTTGCATGGCGCGACTAGGCAAGCGCGGCGAAATTTGTGCTAAGCAAGAGCCGCGCTGCGGCTCGCTTTGCTGCAAGGCTGGTCTTGCTATCGCTGGTCCCGGGCTGTCGAGCTCGCGACGCAGAGCGACAAAAACCGAACTAATGGTGGCCAAGCCGGCCATCAAACCAATAATCAGAACAAGACCTCTAACAAGACAGCCCTGACCAGAAGACCGGACAAAGAGCCGGACAATAGACAGATCGCCAGGAGGACGCGCAAATGCTGGGTGCTGAGACTGAGATGCTGCCGTCGTGGCTTCTGCCTCTGGAGGTAGCCCCTGCCCGGGACGACGAGGATGAAGATCACGATGAGGACGAAGACCTCGAGGACGAAGACTTCGATGAGGATGACGAAGACTTCGACGAGGACGACGAAGACTTCGATGAGGACGACGAAGACTTCGATGAGGACGACGAAGACCTCGAAGACGAAGACGATGAGGACGACGAGGATGACGACGACTTCGACTACGAGGACGATGAGGACTTCGACGAGGACGCGGACGAGTGAGCTCTAGATGACCTACGAGTACACAGTGCTTGTAAGCCCGAGCCCCGGAGCCGCGCACGCCAAGGACCATCGCCAGTGCCACGTCCTTGTCGAGCCGCTGCAGGGCGAGCAGTTCCGGGTCGTCATCGACGGCGTAGAGACGCTCGTAAGCGCCCGCAAGGTCGAGGCCGCGGGCGCGGCGGCGAGCTACTCGCTGATCCAGGCCGGGCCCGGACAGGCCGGCACGCAGCGGATGGTGGATGTCGACCCCCTGGGTGCGGCGGGCGCGGTCAGCGACGACCTGCGGGTCACGGTGAACGGGGGCGAGCCGCTGTTCGTCCAGGTCCACGATCTGCGCGACCGCCTGATCGCCGGCGATGAGCAGGGCGGCGGCGGCGCGGCGGGCGAGCTCCGGGCGGCGATGCCGGGCAAGGTCGTAAAGCTGCTCAGCAAGGCGGGCGATACGGTCAAGGCGGGCCAGAGCCTGCTGGTGATCGAAGCCATGAAGATGGAAAACGAGCTGCGCTCGCCAAGCGCCGGACGCATCACCGAGATCGCGGTCCGTGAGGGCCAGACGGTCGAGGCCGGGCAGCTCCTGGTGGCGCTTTCCCCCTGAACGTCTTGGTGACGGCCCGCGGGACCGGTCGCGGTCCGGGGCTGTCGACCGGGCCACGGATGAACACCCATGAACAGTGCGGCAGGCTACACGGTGGTAGGACTGGTTCTGGCGATCCTTGGTAGCAGCGGCGGCTGCGGCCCGCAGAGCGACATCATGGGCAGCGGCGACATGCCGCCCTTTGGCGGCCGGTCCATCCGCTTCAACAGCACCTATGTCTACTTCCCCTCGGACTTCTCGATGTCGATCGTCCGCGACACCATGCCGCAAGAGGACGCCTGCCGGATCCTCAACATGTACTCGGCGTCCAAGCCCGCGCTGGCCGGGCTGCCCGTTCTGCCCTACAAGGACGAGCACTACGCGCTGGTGATCACCGTCGACTCGGTGATGGCCCCCGACGATGTCTCCCTCGAGACGGGAGTGGGCGGCGGGGCAGGGGACATGCGCTACGCCGGTATCGGCCAGTACGCCACCGGCAACAACCGCTCGCCGCTGTGGGCAAGCCGCGCCGGGGGCCTCGGCTCGTCGGTGCGCATCGATGAGCTGCAGCAGTATAAGCGCGTCGCCGGCAAGTTCAACCTGCACTTTGACACCGGCGAGCGGATTATCGAGGACTTCTCGGTGGACGTCTGCCCGAAGTAGTCCTCTGTAGCGAACAGTCAAGCGGCTCAAGTCGCGCTCGCCACCCGCCAAAAAGCTGCCCAAAAAGTCGCCAAAAACCCGGGCGCTGCGGTCTTGACAAGGAAAGGGTGGGTACCTACAGTGCGCTGCGGCCAGTTGAAAAGCTCGGCCGATCGATTCGCCTCGTCTAGCTATGCACTTAGCTATGCAGTTCAAGATCAGTTTCACTTGCCAGGTTAGGCCCCGTGCCGGGCTGGTAGCGCGCGGGCGCGTAACGCCACGCAACCGGCGCGGCGGGTTGCAGTTCCACTCACAAAGGCACGAATCAGGCAATCGGGAAGCGGGATGAGTTCACCCATGAAGACGTCTCAAGCGACAGGCAAGACCATGATCCACGTCGACGGCCTGACCAAGCACTACGGCTCGGTCGCCGCCGTCAAGGGCATCTCCTTTGATGTCCATGTCGGGGAGGTTCTCGGCTTCCTTGGCCCTAACGGCGCCGGGAAGACCACGACGATGCGGATCCTCACCTCGTTCCTCGCCCCGTCTTCCGGGCGGGCCGAGATCGGCGGCTATGACGTGTTCGAGCACGCGCTGGAGGCGCGCACGCGGATCGGCTACCTGCCGGAAGGGACCCCCCTTTACCGCGACATGACGGTGCTCGAGTACCTCAAGTTCATCGCCGACATCCGCAAGATCCCCGGCGGGGCGACCCGGACGCGGCGGCTCAAGGCGGTGGTCGAGCAGTGCGGCCTCGGCGACCGCCTCGGCTTCCTCATCGGCGAGCTGTCCAAGGGCTTCCGCCAGCGGGTGGGCCTCGCTCAGGCCATCCTGCACGAGCCCGAGGTGCTGATCCTCGACGAGCCGACCTCTGGCCTGGACCCCAACCAGATCGCCGAGATCCGCCAGGTGATAAAGCACATCGGCGAGTCCAAGACGGTCATCTTCTCGACGCACATCATGCAGGAGGTGGCCGCCACCTGCTCGCGCGTGCTGATCATCGCCGACGGACGGATCGCCGCCGACGGCAAGCCCGACGAGCTGCAGCGGCGCGCCCAGGGCCACATGGATCTGTCGATCGAGATCATTGGCGAAGCGCCAGCGGCGCGCGCCGGCCTGGAGTCGGTGCCGGGAGTCTCCACCGTCACCCCCGCCGCCGCCGACGACGCGACGGTCGAGGGCGGTCATCGCTTCCTGGTGGTGGCGGCGCCGGGCAAGGACCCGCGGGCCGAGATCTTCCGGATGGCGGCGCAGAAGGGCCTGGTGCTGACCGAGCTCCGTCGCGAGCAGGCCTCACTCGAGGATGTATTCCGGTCGCTGACTACAGCGCGGTCGCACGACAAGGGGAACGAGGAACTTGAAGAGGGCTAGATCATGAGGAATATCGCAACCATCGCGCGCCGAGAGCTTGGCGCCTACTTCAACTCTCCGATCGCCTATGTAGTCGTCGCAGTTTTCCTGCTGCTGTCGGCGCTGCTGTTCTTCAGCGCGCTGTTCATCCAGCAGCAGGCCGACCTGCGCGAGCTGTTCGACGGCTTCTGGACGACCCTGCTCGTCGCCATCGTCGGCCCCGCGGTGACGATGCGCCTGCTCGCCGAGGAGCGCAGCAACGAAACCCTGGAGCTCCTGCTCACCATGCCGGTGACCGACTGGCAGGTGGTGCTGGGCAAGTACCTGGCAGCGGTGGGCCTGTTCGCCTTCGCGATGGCCGGCATGTTCGTGTTCGCCGCCACGGTGGCGATGATAGGACCGCTGGACAAGGGCCCGGCGGCGGCCGGCTACCTCGGGCTCTTCCTGGTCGCCGCGACGTACATGGCGGTGGGCATGATGACCTCGTCGTTTACCAAGAACCAGATTGTCTCGTTCATCGGCGCGGTGCTGATCTGCCTCATGCTGTGGCTCATCGGCAAGGTGGTGCAGGTGTTCCCGCCGGTCGTGCAGCCGCTGCTCGACTGGCTGGGGATGGATCGCCACATCGGCAACATGGCGCGCGGCGTCATCGACACGCGCGATCTTCTATATTTCGGAACGCTGATTGCGTCGTGCCTGATGGTGACGCAGGCGACGCTTGAGAGCCGGAGGTGGCGCTAATGAGCCAGCCCCTATCTACAAGTCCCTCCAAGGGCAAGACGGCCGCCAACGCGGTGCTATTCGTGGTCCTTTCCATCGGCGCGCTGGCCGCGCTGAACGTGGTCGGGACGCGGTCGTTTACCCGCATCGACATGACCCAGGACAAGGTCTACACCCTGTCCAAGGGCTCCAAGGATCTGGTCAAGGCGCTGCCCGACCGCCTGAACGTCAAGCTGTTCATGAGCGAGGACTTGAAGCCCCCGTTCAAGCAGCACGCGCAGTTCGTGCGCGACCTGCTCAGCGAGTACGCCACCTACTCCGACGGCAAGCTCAACGTCGAGGTCATCAAGATCGGCGAGGGCGACACCAAGCATGAAGAGGAGGCCAGCAAGTACAAGGTCCAGAAGTCAAACCGCGGCGTGGTCTCGGCCAACAAGTTCGAGATCGGCACCACGTTCCTCGGCATCGGCCTCGATTACCACGGCGAGATCGAGTCCATCCCGACCATCGAGCAGGTGGAGGGGCTGGAGTTCGAGATCTCGGGCCTCATCAAGCAGATGACGGTCAAGAAGAAGAAGGTCGCCTTCGCCTCCAGTGAGGGCGAGCTGCCGCTGACTCACCCGGGCGTGCAGATCCTCAGCGAGCAGCTCAAAAAGTCCGGCTACGAGACGACCAGCCTCGAGCTCAAGGCGAGCATCCCGGCCGACGTGGACGCGCTGCTCATCGTCGGGCCCAAGCAGCCGATGAGCGAGCGCGGCAAGTACGTCGTCGACCAGTACCTGATGAAGGGCCGGTCGGTGGCGCTGTTCGTCGATGGCCAGACGATGTCGACGCCGCGCGGCATGATGATGCCGGGCATGGACATGCCGCAGATCGCGCAGAACAACGACGCCGGTCTTGACGACCTGCTGGGGGCGTACGGGGTCACCATCAAGAAGGACATGGTCCTCGACAAGCAGAACTATATCGGGCCGGTGACGATGGGGCAGCAGGTGCTGGGCATCAACCACCCGGTGTTCCTGCTCGCCGGGCCGCTGCCGCAGGGGCACCAGATCAACCAGGGCATGAAGGCGGTGGTGCTGCCGTATGCGAGCTCGCTGGAGCTCGTGGGCGACGCCAAGGACGGCAAGGGGCCGGTGCAGTGGGCCAAGCTCATCGAGTCGAGCCCCGAGTCGTGGCGGCCGCAGGGGCCGTTCGTGTTCACGCCGAACCTCAAGGCGCGCGACATGACCGTGGGGACCGATCGCGGCCCGTTCGCGCTCGGGGTGGCGGGGCAGGGCGCCTTCAAGAGCGCGTTTGCCGGCAAGCAGATCGTCAAAGAGGACGGCAGCAAGGTCGACGGCAACGTCAGCCAGCCGGGCATCGAGCCGATGCTCACCGAGGCCAAGCCGACGGCGCGGCTCGTCGTGGTCAGCGACTCGGACTTCATCAGCGATCAGTACGTGAACCTGGGCCTGCGCAGCGGCCTGCAGCTGTATGTCGCCAACCTCGCCTTCGTGCTCAACGCCATCGACTGGCTCGCCCAGGACGAGGCGCTGGCGCAGGTGCGCAACAAGGGCATGCAGAGCCGGCCGCTCGATCAGATTAGCGAAGGCAAGGCGACCGTGATCAAGGCGGCCAACATCGTCGGGCTGCCGCTGCTACTGCTCATCATCGGCCTTGTGCGGTGGCGGATCCGCCAGAGCGCCCGCTCCGCCGCCAAGCTGTAAGCAGACAGAGCGAGGGACTTGTAGACCATGGAAAAAAAGACTGTCTATGCACTGATCGCGCTGCTCGTCCTTGGCGGGCTCTCGGTCTATGTGATGCGGGCACCGGAGAAGGGGGACCGGGTCGGGGAGAGGCCGCGGCCGCTGCCCGAGATCAAGGCGGGCAGCATCGCCCAGGTCGAGCTTACCCAGCCTAAGGGGGCCGACAAGGTCACCCTCAGCAAAAAGGGCGACAAGTGGCAGGTGACGGCGCCGTACGACAAGCCCGCGGATCAGGCCGCGGTGAAGTCGGTGGTCGAGGCGCTGGAGAAGATGAAGTGGGGCGACATCACCACCCAGCAGAAGGAGCGCCACGGCGAGCTTGAGGTCAGCGATGACAAGGCGGTGCACGTGATTGCCAAGGACAGCGGCGGCGGCGTGCTCGCCGACCTGTACCTGGGCAAGGTGGCGGGCTCCTCGACGATGGTGCGGGTGGCGGGCAAGGACGAGGTCTGGCAGGTGGCGGACCTGTACGCGTCCAACTTCAAGAAAGAGGGCAAGAGCTGGCGCGAGCACACGGTCTTCGACCTGAAGGCCGACGAGGCGGAGAAGCTGACCCTCAAGGGCGGCGGGACCCAGATCAAGCTCGAGCGCCTGCCGCCGCAGAACGGTCCCGACGGCAAGCCGCAGGCCAGTATCTTCGAGGCCAAGTGGAAGGTGGTCGAGAGCGATCCCGCCCTCAAGCTGACCGGCGAGCTCGATAACTCGCTCATCAACCGGCTGGTGCAGGGGGCGGCGGCGCTGCGGGCCGGCGACTTCCTCGATACCGCCAAGCCGGAAGAGACGGGCCTGGCGCCGGGAGCGCCGGGGCAGATCGAGGTCCAGGTCGGCTTCAAGGACAATAAGTCCGTCGGGCTGCGCATCGGGCAGCTCAAGGGCGACGACTACTACGCGCAGGCCATCGACTCGGGGCAGATCTTTACGGTCAAGAAGTACGCGCTCGATGCGGTGGCGCACATTCCGCAGGATCTGCGCGACAAGTCGATCTTGAGCTTCAAGGAAGATCAGCTGGACCAGATCACGGTCGCGCAAGGGGCGGACGTGGCGGTGCTCAAGCACGTCGACAAGGTGTGGAAGGTCGACAAGCTGGCCGATGGCGATGAGAATAAGGCCAAGGGCGTGGCCAGCAGCTTCGACACACTGACGGGGGCGGGCTATGTGGCGCCGGGCTCGCCAGAGCTGGCCTCGCTCGCCAAGCCGCGGGCGACAGTTACCCTCAAGCCCAAGACGGGGGCCCCGGTCGTGCTGAACATCGGCGATGCGCGGGGAGAGGATGTGGTGGTGCAGAAGGTCGGACAGGATCCGATGTGGCTGAACAAGTCCCAGGTCGAGCGCTTCCTCAAGAAGCCCGCCGAGCTCGCCAAAGATAAGAAGTAAGACAGCTCGGGCTCAGCATCTCGCTGGGCCCGATTTTTTTAGATCGCCCAAAAAAGAAGCGCCTGCTCAGCAGCGTCTTTTCAGACTGGCTGCTTAGGAGCAGGCGCTCGAAAACAGGTGAGCTTCAGGGCAGAGCGGGCTTAGGCCGCGATCTCCGCCTTGCGCACGTTGGTCGCCTGGAGACCCTTGGGGCCCTCAGTGATCTCGAACTCGACCTCTTGGCCCTCGCTCAGCGTGCGGTATCCTTCGACCTGAATCGCAGTGTGGTGAACGAACACGTCAGCCCCATCCGACCGCGAGATAAAGCCAAACCCTTTTGCATCGTTGAACCACTTAACATTGCCTTTAGCCATTTGCTGCTCCTGCGACGCGACCTGCGTCCGCTCGATTGCACGCGCGACGCCGGCAAGGTGCGCTTTGAATTGTGCATAGGTCGCGTTCGAAAAACTGTTAGGCGCTTGCCGTACGCCGGATTGCCTGTCCAAATCGGCAGGCGAACCTTTGCCGACCATGCCCGCGAAAAACTGCAAAGTCAAGAAAATCCTAGGGTTAGCTCAGCCCCGAGGACTTGCAAAAAATCGCCGCCCGCCGGCCCGAGTGTCGGTACACTGAGCACCAAGGCACACCGCTCGTGAAGTTACCCGCTCACTCTCCGTACGCCATCCGCTCGCTCATCGAGCAGCGACTTGCCCAGGAGCGCCTCCTCATCCCCCGCCGCAGCGAGGCCGAGCTGTCGGTGCCGCTGTGCTACCCGAGCCCCTACAACGTGGCCATGTCCTCGCTCGGCTACCAGGTGGTGTATCGGCTGCTCAACGATCCCGCGTACCCGCGGCTGCGCGCCGAGCGGGCGTTTCTGCCCGACGATGTCGAGGCGTGGCGGCGGGCGCGGCTGCCGCTGCTTACCTACGAGTCGCAGGCGGCGGTGGGGCTGTCGCCGGTGATCCTGTTCTCGGTGGCCTACGAGCTGGAGCTGGGCGGGCTGTTCTCGTGCCTCGAGCTCGCCGCCGTGAATGTGCTGCAGAGCGAGCGCGGCGCCGGCCAGCCGCTGGTCATCTGCGGCGGCCCGCTGACGTTCAGTAACCCGCTGCCGCTCGGGCCGTTCGCCGACATCGTGATCATGGGCGAGGCGGAGGAGGTGCTGCCGCGGCTCATGCGCGACCTCCTGGACGCCGGGCTGAGCGACGGACATCTGCTGGGCGCGGAGGAACGGCAGCGGCTCTTGCGCAGCCTGGCCGGGCGCGAGGGGCTGTGGATTCCTTCGGTGGATGGCGAGGACCTGCCGCGCGTGGCGCAGTGCGACGATCGCCTGCTGCCGGCGAGCTCGACGGTGCTCACCCCGAACACCGAGCTGTCGTCGATGTTCCTCATCGAGCCGGAGCGCGGCTGCTCGCGCGGCTGCACCTACTGCGTGATGCGGCGGACGACCAACGGCGGCATGCGCCTGGTCCCCCCCGAGCGCGTCGCCTCGCTGATCCCCGACGGCGTGACCCGGGTGGGCCTGGTCGGGGCAGCGGTCACGGATCACCCCAAGCTCCCCCACATCCTGCGCCACGTCGTCGAGGAGCGCGGCCTGCAGGTCGGCATCAGCTCGCTGCGCGCCGATCGCCTGACCGATGAGATCGTGGGCCTCCTCGGGCGCGGCGGCTACCGCACCCTGACCGTGGCCAGCGACGGCGCCAGCGAGCGTCTGCGCGAGGTCGTCGAGCGGCGGACCAAGGAGCGGCACCTCCTGCGCTCGGCGCAGCTCGCCGCCGCGCACGGCATGAAGACCCTGAAGGTCTACATGATCGTCGGCCTGCCGAGCGAGACCGACGACGACATCGACGAGCTGGTGCGCTTCGCGATCGAGCTGTCCAAGATCGTCCGCACCTCGCTTGGGGTGGCGCCGTTCGTCGCCAAGCGCAATACGCCCCTTGATGCCACGCCGTTTGCCGGCATCCCCGAGGTCGAGCAGCGCCTCGCCCGCCTGCGTCAGGGCCTGGGCAAGCACGTCGAGGTGCGCCCGACCTCGGCGCGCTGGGCCTGGGTCGAGTACGTGCTGGCACAGGGCGGGATGGAGGCCGGGCTGCGCGCCCACCAGGCGCACACCGCCGGCGGCAGCTTCGCGGCGTGGAAGCGGGCGTTTGCCGGCTGGACGGGGCGCGCGGTCGCGGTGCGGGCGCAGCCGGCAAGCCCGCGCACGAGCCTGCCGATTTTGTAGCCGGACGCGCGCGCCCTCTTCCCAAAGCGCCCGCGCTGTCCCATGCTCTAGCGCGCTGCGCACCCGACCCATATATATATTGAGCCAGGAGCTCATCTTCCCCCCCGTCGAGTGGGCCCGCCCCGACGGGCTGCTCGCCGCCTACGGCGATCTGTCCACCGAGCGGCTGCTCCTGGCCTACCAGAGCGGCATCTTCCCCTGGTACAGCACCGACTCGCCGATCCTGTGGTGGGCCCCGCCCGAGCGCGCCGTGACCGCGCCGGCCGACCTGCACATCGGCCGCAGCCTGCGCAAGGTAGTCCGCCGCGGCGAGTTCGAGCTCCGCTTCGACACCGCCTTCGCCGCCGTGATCGCCGCCTGCGCCACCACCCCACGCCGCGGCGAGGCCGGCACCTGGATCGTCCCCGAGATGATCGAGGCGTACGTCCGCCTGCACGAGGCCGGCTACGCCCACTCGGTCGAGACCTACAAGGACGGCGTCCTGTGCGGCGGCCTCTACGGCGTCTCGCTCGGCGGCTGCTTCTTCGGCGAGTCGATGTTCTCGCGGGTCGACGACGCCAGCAAGGTGGCCTTCGTCGCCCTGGCCGAGCGCCTGGTCGCCTGGGGCTTCGAGCTCATCGACGGCCAGATGCAGAACCCGCACCTGGATCGCTTCGGCCTTGCGGTCATCCCGCGCGCCGAGTTCATGCTCCGCCTGCGCCGCGCCCTGCGCCACCCCACCCGCGTCGGCCGCTGGACCTGACCGTCAGGAGGTCAGGAGGTCAGGCGTTCCTGCTCGGCGTTGACGCGGGCGAGCCAGGCCTTGGGCAGACCGTAGTCGGGGTTTAGCGCCAGCGAGCGGGCGAAGTAGCGCCGCGCCTCTTGGAAGTCCTCGGCGTGGTAGTGGCAGATTCCCATGTTGCAGAAGGTGACCGGGTGCTCGCCGAACATCTGCAGCGAGATCTCGTTATAGCGCAGCGCCTCGCGCGGGCGGCGGATCGCCAGGTACATGCGGGCGATCTCGAAGGGAAGGTCCTTGCCGAGCGGGAAGAAGTTGTCCCAGATCCGCTCCAGCGCCACCTGCATCTCGGCGCGCGCGGTGTCGTTGAGGCTCGCGGCGTTTTCAAGGAGGATGCGGTTGAACTCAAGGAAGATCTGCGGGTCGAAGTGACTCAGGCGCAAAAGCTCCATGCAGCCGTCCAGGGACAGGTTCTGCTGCACCGCCACCCGCAGGTGGTTTATCAGCGTGTAGTAATCGTAGGGACCGAAAGTATCGACCCGCTCGCGGAAGTCGAGCAGGGTGTCGGCGAAGTAGTCGGCGTCGCCCCCAAGCAAGAGCGCCACCGTCTTCAGGTTCAGCTGGCGCTGGCTCGTCGCCAGGTACACGCCGCCGCGGCCGCGGATGAACTGGCCCATCGCGTGGTAGTTCACCATCGTCGAGAAGCTGCCGTGGAACTGGATGGCCTGACCGCTCAGGTAGTAGAGCTCATCCTCATGGGTGTAGCCCTTGTCGCTCGACAGGACGAGCAGCCGCTGACCGGCGATGTGGGCGAGCCGCGACAGCGCGCGAATCGGCCCGAGCGGAAACACGATCGTCGAGTCGTTTAGCCGCTGGCGGTAGCCGACGAGCACCTGGTCGAGCTCGGGATCGTCGTAGAACGAGTCCTTTTCCACCGCGTGGTAGTCGAAGCTGATGTCAAACTGCGACATGACCTCGGGATCGCTCAGGTCGGGCGGATCGGAGCTCGGGGCGCGCGTCGTGATCAGCCCCTGCAGCAGCTTGCCGCTCTCGACCCGGAAGTAGTCCTGGGTCAGCGAGTCGAAGATGTAGTTGCCAAGGACGATGAGGGGATTCTTCACCGTCTCGGCCGACAGCGGCGGGTGGTCCCCGGCGATGCGGATGGTCTGGTCGCTCTCCAGATCGAAGAGCGCGAAGTGAAGCACGCCCTGATCCAGGAACGGCCGGAACAGCGGCTGCTTGGCCCACTCCTTAAGGTTGGTCTCGGTGAAGTCGGTCATCACGTAGCGGATGTCCAGGTGCCGCAGCGTGGAGGCATTTTTAAGCGCCAGGAACTTCTTCAGGAATAGATAGGAGAAGCGGGCGTGACCGGCGGCCAGCTCGACGATGTACAGCGGCTGCTTGGGATCGATCCGGCAGCGACCGGCCGCCGCCGCGTCGTCCGCATTTTGGGCGCCCTGGCGCAGCAGACAGTTCTTGAGGAACGTGATGATAAGGTTGGCGTAGACCTGGGCGATGTAGGGATTGCTCGTGACATAGGAAGGGACGGTGCCGCTCTCCCAGGCGCTGAGGCCGCGCTGGTGGTAGTAGTCGCGCGTCAGCTGCCACAGGACCGACTGCGAGAATCGCTTGCCCTGCTCGAGCACGAAGCCGGTCGGCTCCGCGGGCTCGGCCTCGGCTTCCGGGGCTGCCATGGCTACACGCTCACTGGTCTTGGTCTCGGTCACGTTCTTCATCCTTGTCCCGCGCCGCTGCGGCCCATTGGCTCGGCTGCGGGGGCGGCGCGCGCGTAGCGGAGAGTTCCCGGCATTATCACATACTTATCCGCTTGCCGGCGTCTTTTTGCCGCTGCGCGCGACCCGTGCGCTTCGGTGATTCCGCCTGAGAAATAGCCCTACAAATTCCTACAGATAACTCCTATTGGAGCTCTTATTGTCGCTCTGGGATGCCGAAACAGGCGCTATGTAGGCCCTTCTGGGACTAGATCTGGGACTCATTAGCAGTGTAAGGTTTTGGTACGATCAAGGACTAATAGCCAACCTTCGGTGGATCGCCTGACTGGTGCCGGTTGCAGGGTGATCTGCAGCGCGTTTCTAAAGGAGTATTAGATGAAGCGTTCATTGTTTAGTAGTTCACTCTTCGGAGTGGCGGTCGCCACCTCGATCGGTGCCTGCGCTTCGCCTGACGTCGGCGTGCCCTGCCCGGTTCCGCCGGGCGCGTCCCCGGCGCAGATGCTGGCGGCCAAGCAGTCGTGCTACGGCGGGACCGTCCCCAAGGTGGTGGACACCCGCCTTCACAAGGATGTCGATATCCTCTTTGTTATCGATAACTCCCCTTCGATGTCGCCCAAGCAGAAGGTCCTTGCCTCGGCGATCCCGCAGTTCATCCAGACGATCGATGCCACCGGTGCCAACTACCAGGTCGGCATCGTCACCACCGACCTTGGCTACAACCCCATGCCGGGTCTTGAGAACAAGAAGCCGTGGAACACCATCCCGGCCTGCAACACCTACGTCGGCGATGACGGCGTCCTGCAGAACACTCCCTGCACCAACCGCACCGGCCTCCAGGGCGAGGCGGCCACCGCCTGCTCGTCCCTCTGTCCCGATCCGAAGTTCGTTCCCGCCAACGGCGCGCGCTTCATCTCCAAGGTGGACGGCATCAGCAACGTTCCCGTGCAGATGATGAACGGCGTCGACATCGGACCCCAGCTGGCGTTCCAGTGTATGGCGCTCGTCGGCGACATCGGCTGCGGTGTCGAGCAGCAGCTCGAGTCGGCCAAGCGCGCCCTGGACAACCACCGCCCGGATAACGCCGGCTTCAACCGCGGCAGCTCCGTCCTCGCCGTCATCTTCATCACGGACGAGGATGACTGCTCGGTCGATCTGATGCAGCGCGCGTTCCTCGATCCGTCGACCCCCGGCGTCGGCACCTCGGCCTGCGACATCAACAACCCCAACGCGGCGATCAACCCCGCCTGCTTCAACGTCGACTACCGCTGCATCGCCCGCGACGTGGCCTGCAAGGAAGCCCTCAACACGGTGGGCGGCAAGACCAACTGCGCCGAGCGCACCGACAGCGTCCTTTACTCGATCGACAAGTACGCGAACTTCTTCGCCAGCCTTCCCAACCCGAACCTCGTCATCGCCGGCATCTGGACCCCGACCATGCTCGACAACCTCAGCGGCGACCCCGCCAAGGATGGCCGGCTGTATGTCGACAAGGTCCAGAACCAGACCGACAGCGCGGGTCTGAACCGCGGCACCAAGACCAATGCCGCCTGCTATAACCCCGACCCGGCCCTGACCACCGATACCGCCCGCGGCTTCTTCGGTCAGGCCCAGCTGCGTCTGTCGACCTTCATCCGCCGCTTCAAGTCGACCGGCACCACCGAGAACTCGATCTGCGATGCCAACAACTATCCCAAGGCGCTGTCGGTCATCGCCAACAACATCATCAACAGCTTCCAGGTGGACTGCATCACGCCGGCGCCCAAGACGGTGAACGGCAACCCCGAGTGCGTGGTCGGCTACGTCGACGCCAGCAACCAGAAGGCGACGCCGGACACCCTGCTGCCGGTGTGCAGCGCCAAGTGCTGCAACTACTTCGCCACCGATCCGGCGCCCAACGCGGCCAACGATCCCAACCTGTCGCCCAACCCTCACCTGGTCGCCGAGATGGCCGCCTGCTCGGCCGATCCGGACTGCTACTGCGCCGTCCCCAGCCAGGTCAACTGCGCCAACGGCGCGGTCGCCGGTCTGTGGCGCAAGAACAACGCGCCGGCGCCGTCGGGCAAGGTCGTCAACTTCCAGTGCGCCGTTCCGGTCTCTGGCTCGTAAGCTGAGCCTGGGGAGCCGCGAGCTCCCCGCTCCTTCCCCCGGGCGGCCCTCGCCGCCTCTTCCCTAGACCCTTCCTACAGAAGCGCCGCTGCCAAAAGCCCCATCGGCTGCTCCGGCAGCGCCTCTTCCTGCTCGATCGCCGCCGGCAGCCCGAGCGCGCGCGCCGCCGCGCTGGCGGAAAAGTCCAGCGCCACCGCCCGCAGCGCGATGCCCGGCCCATAGGCGATCGGCGAGCCGTACAGCGAGTCCCCGAGGATCGGACAGCCGCGCCGCGCAAGCTCCACCCGCAGCTGGTGCGGCCGCCCGGTGCGCGGCTGCAGCCGCCAGCGCAGCCGATCGCCTTCGATGGCAAGCAGCGTCGCCTCGGTGACCGCGAGCAGGCCGGCCGGGTGGACGTAGGCGCGCTTTTTGCCGCGCAGGAGCTGGCTCGTCCACTGCCGGGTCTCACCCACCGCCGCATCCTCCGGTGGCGGGCCGCCTGTCAGCGCCCGGTACGTCTTGTGGACCTGGCGCTCGGCGAACGCCGCGTTGAGGATGCGGTGGGCGGCGGCGTCCTTGGCGAACACGAGCAGGCCGGTGACCTCCTCATCCAGGCGGTGGGTCGGCCACAGCCGGCAGCGCAGCTGCTCCTGCAGCGCGAGCCCGACGCACGGGCGCGGATCGGCGGCCCCCAGGCGGCTCGGCACCGACAGCCAGCCGGCCGGCTTGTCGACGATGCACAGCCGCCGGTTCTCCAGCACGACCGGCAGCGCCGGCCGAGCCGAGCCCCCCAAGCCAGCGGAGTCAGCGGAGCCGGCAGAGTCCTTTGAGCCATCGGCAGTAGACACGCCGGCAGTCTAAACCGCGACCCGGCCGCGCCCCGAAGCTTTCCTCAAGCCGGCGGGCCGGGGCAGGGGGCCTACTTGCCTTGCGCGCTCGCGGGGGTATTGAGGAGCAGCCGCGCCGCTTCCTTGGCGTGGTAGGTCAGGATCATGTCCGCCCCGGCGCGCCGGATCGACAGCAGCACCTCCATCATCGACCGCTGGTAGTCGAGCCACCCCTTGTCCGCCGCCGCCTTGAGCATCGAGTACTCGCCCGAGACGTTGTAGGCGGCGATCGGCAGGTCCGTCTCATCGCGCACCCGGGCGATGATGTCCAGGTACGACAGCGCCGGCTTGACCATGAGGACGTCGGCGCCCTCGTCGGCGTCCATGGCCGACTCGCGCACCGCCTCGTGGCTGTTGGCGGGGTCCATCTGGTAGGACTTGCGGTGGCCGAAGTCGGCGCTGGTGCCGGCGGCCTGGCGGAACGGCCCGTAGAAGCAGCTGGCGTACTTGACCGAGTAGGCCAGGATGCCCACGTGGTCGTAGCCCGCCTCGTCCAGCGCCTCGCGGCAGGCGCCGACGCAGCCGTCCATCATCCCCGAGGGCGCGACCATGTCCGCCCCCGCCTTGGCCTGCGACAGCACCACCCGCGCCAGGTTCTCCAGCGTCGCGTCGTTGTCCACGTCGCTCCAGCCGCCGTCGGGCAGCACCACCCCGCAGTGGCCGTGGGTGGTGTACTCGTCAAAGCACGCATCGACGATGACGACGAGCTCCGGGCAGGCGCGCTTGATCGCCCGCGCCGCCTGCTGCACCAGGCCCTCGGCGTTCCACGCGTCGCTGCCCACGCTGTCCTTGCGGCTCTCGTCGGGCACCCCGAACAGGATGATCCCCGGGATGCCGAGGTCCAGGCACTCCTTGGCCTCGAGCACCGCCTGGTCGACCGAGACCTGGAACTGATCCGGCATCGAGCTTATCGGCCGGCGGGCGTTCTTCCCCGGACAGACGAACAGCGGGTAGATGAGGTTATTAGAGCCAAGGACGGTCTCGCGGACGAGGCGCCGTAGGCCCTCACTGCGGCGCATCCGACGCGGGCGGTACTCGGGGAATTGCATCGTGGGTCTCCGTCTTGTTCAGGCTGTCGTGAAAGGGCGGGGGCTACCGCGAGGATCTTAGCGGAAGCGTCGTCAGGTTGCCGTGACTACTACCACAAAGCCCGGGGCGGGGCTATTTGCGCAAGCCCCCGGTTGTGCTGGCTTCCGCGCGCGCCTGTGCCTTACGATAAAAGCGATGACCTCCAGCCACGGCAAGCCTGCCGCCGCCCCCCCACCGGCGACGCCCCTTACGCCCTACGACGAGTTCCCCTACCGCGGTCGCCCGTGCACCGAGAGCCACCCGAGCCGCCTTTACACCGCCGCGCTGCTCCTTGGCCTTTCACCGCGGCCCGCCCCGGTGGCGACCTGCCGGGTCCTGGAGCTCGCCTGCGGCGACGGCAGTAACCTCCTGTCGATCGCCGAGTCGCTGCCCGCCGCGACCTGCCTGGGCATCGACCTTGCCGCGCGCCACATCGAGGCGGCGCAGGCCGACGCCCGGGCCCTCGGCCTGACCAACGTGCGCTTTCAGCAGGGCGACCTCTTGACGCTCAAGAAAGAGGACCTCGGCGAGTTCGACTACATCCTCGCCCACGGCC
>DAOMZC010000018.1:0-21751 GCA_035437965.1 Pseudomonadota bacterium | reverse complement strand
CTTCTTTTTCCCCGACTCTCAGCTTGAGGTGCCGCTCTCGCGCTTTGTCGCCCGCGAGCTCGCGATGGAGCTCCTTGAGGTGGGCACGCCCTACCTGCACAAGGACCATCTTGCGAGCGAGCTGGCGCTGCTGCCGCCGGGAGTCTTGCTGAGCGAGGGCCAGGACGTCGAGCGGCAGCTCGATCGCTGCCGCGCCGCCCGCCCCGACCTCGTGGTCTGCGGACTCGGTCTGGCCAACCCGCTGGAGGTCGAGGGCTTGACCACCAAGTGGTCGATCGAGCTGGTCTTTACCCCCATCCACGGCTACGAGCAGGCCGGCGATCTCGCCGAGCTGTTCGCGCGTCCCCTGGTCCGCCGGGCCAGGCTCGAGGTCTGACGACGATGCAGCTCACGGTCTGGACCTATGAAGGACCCCCGCACGTCGGCGCGATGCGCGTCGCCACGGCGATGAGCGGCGTGCACTATGTGCTGCACGCGCCGCAGGGCGATACCTACGCCGATCTGCTCTTCACGATGATCGAGCGGCGACAACAGCGACCGCCGGTCACCTACACGACGTTTCAGGCGCGCGACCTGGGCAAGGACACCGCGGAGCTGTTCAAGACCGCGGCGCGCGAGTCGTACGAGCGGTTCAAGCCGCAGCTCATGCTGGTGGGCGCCTCGTGCACCGCCGAGCTGATTCAGGACGATCCGGCCGGCATCGGCAAGGCGCTGGGGTTGCCGGTGCCGGTGGTGCCGCTGGAGCTGTCGGCGTATCAGCATAAGGAGAACTGGGGCGCCGCCGAGACCTTCTACCGCCTGGTGCGCGCCTGCGCGCCGGCGGCCGAGGTTGTGCAGCCGGCCGGGCGCATGCGCTCGTGCAACCTGCTCGGACCGACGGCGCTCGGCTTCCGCCACCGTGACGATGTAGCCGAGGTGACCCGCCTGCTCGAGCGCTTGGGGGTGACGGTCAATGTCACGGCGCCGCTGGGGGCTACGCCGGCCGATCTGGCGCGGCTGGTCAATGCCGACTTCAACGTCGTGCTCTACCCGGAGATCGCCGAGCCAGCGGCGCGCTGGCTGGGCAAGACGTTCCGCCAGCCGTGCGTCAACGTGGTGCCGATCGGCGTCGGGGCGACGCGCGAGTTCATCCGCCAGGTGGCGGAGCTGGCGGGGGTCGATCCGCGGCCGGTGCTGGAGCTCGAGCAAGCGCGGCTGCCCTGGTACTCGCGCTCGGTCGACTCGACCTACCTGACCGGCAAGCGGGTGTTCATCTTCGGCGATGCCACGCACGCCATCGCCGCCGCCCGCGTCGCCACCGAGGAGCTCGGGTTCACCGTCGTCGGGCTCGGCTCTTACAGCCGCGAGCTCGCCCGCGAAGTGCGCGCTGCCGCTGCCAAGTATGGACTCGAGGCGCTGATCACCGATGACCACCTGCTTGTCGAAGAGCAGCTCGCGGCGCTGCAGCCCGAGCTGGTGCTGGGCACGCAGATGGAGCGCCACATCGCCAAGCGCCTGGGCCTGCCCTGCGCGGTGATCTCGGCGCCGGTGCACGTGCAGGACTACCCGGCCCGCTACTCGCCGCAGATGGGTTTCGAGGGGGCCAACGTCCTGTTCGACACCTGGGTCCACCCGCTGATGATGGGCCTGGAGGAGCACCTGCTCTCGATGTTCCGCGAGGACTTCGAGTTCGCGGACGGTGCCGCTCCGTCGCACCTGGGCGCGCCCGCCGCTTCTCCTCCGTCCGCCGGGCGAGCCGCCGCGCGTCAGTCGATCGCCGAGCACCAGCCGATTGCTGTCGCGCCGCCCGCGCCCGCCCAGAGCCCCGCGAGCAGCAACCCGGCGAGCCTGTGGACGCCGGAGGCAGAGAAGGAGCTGAAGAAGATCCCGTTCTTCGTCCGCGGCAAGGCCCGCCGTAACACCGAGCGCTTCGCCGCCGACCGCGGCCTCGACTGCATCACTCTGGAGACGCTATATGACGCCAAAGCGCACTTCCGAAGCTGACGACACGCCGGTCCGGGTCGTGATCCTCACCCTGGACAATCACATCGCCGGGGCGGTCGACCGCGCCCGCGAGCGGCTCGCCGCCGAGCTTCCCGGCCTCGACTTGCGCCTCCACGCCACGACGAACTTCAGCGATGCGCGGGCCGCGGCGGCCTGCTGTGCCGACATCGCCCGCGGCGACATCATCTTCGCCAACATGCTCTTTATCGAAGAGCACATCCAGGCGGTCCTGCCGGCGCTGCAGGCGCGCCGCGATCACTGCGACGCCCTGGTCTGCGCGATGTCGGCGGGCGAGGTGATGCGGCAGACCCGCATGGGCAGCTTCCGCATGGATGGATCGATGAAGGGGCCGCTGGCGCTTTTGCGCAAGCTCCGCGGCAAGAGCAGCGGCACCGGCGGTGCCAAGGACGGCGGCGCCGGGCAGATGGCGATGCTGCGGCTGCTGCCGCGCCTTCTGCGCTTCATCCCCGGCAAGGCCCAGGAGCTGCGCGCCTACTTCCTGACCCTGTCGTACTGGCTCTCGGGATCGAGCGACAACATCGCGGACCTTGTGCGCATGCTGATCGGCCGCTACGCCGACGGGCCGCGGCGCGCGCTGCGCGGCAAGGTGGTCGCCCAGCCGCCGCGCGAATACCCGGATAACGGCCTCTATCATCCGCGCCTTGCGAGCCGGATGACCGAGTCGGTGAGCGAGCTGCCGCGGCCCGGACACGTGCGCGGCACCATCGGCCTTGTGATAATGCGCTCGTATGTGCTGGCCGGTGACTCTGGCCACTACGACAGCGTGATCGAGAAGCTGGAAGCGCGCGGCCTGCGGGTCATCCCGGCCTTTGCCAGCGGCCTGGACGCGCGGCCGGCGATCGAGAAGTTCTTCTTTTCCAAGGGCGAGGTCGCGGTGGATGCGGTGCTATCGCTGACCGGCTTCTCGCTGGTCGGCGGCCCGGCGTTCAACGACGCCAAGGCGGCCGAGGAGATGCTGGCGCGCCTGGACGTTCCCTACCTTGCGGCGCAGCCGCTGGAGTTCCAGAGCATCGAGCAGTGGCAGGCCTCGCCGAGCGGCCTGTCGCCGCTGGAGTCCACGATCATGGTCGCCATCCCCGAGCTCGACGGCGCGACCGGACCCATCGTCTTTGGCGGGCGCTCGGGGGGGGGATTGAACCGGGCGGCGCAGATGACCGGCATCGACGATCGCGTCGAGATGCTGGCGGCCCGGGTCGAGCGGCTGGTCGACCTGCGCAAGACCCCGCGCGCCGAGCGCAACATCGCCATCGTCCTTTTCAACTTCCCTCCCAACGGCGGCGCCACCGGCACTGCCGCCTATCTGTCGGTCTTCGAGTCGCTGCACCGCACCCTGGCGGCGATGCAGGCGCAGGGCTACGACGTCGAAGTCCCGGCCACCGTGGAGGCGCTGCGCGAGCGCGTGCTCGGGGGCAACGCGTCGCGCTTCGGCACCGATGCCAACGTCCAGGCGCGCATCCACGCTGAGGATCATGTGCGCAGCGAGCCCCACCTGGCCCAGATCGAGAAGCAGTGGGGGCCGGCCCCAGGCAAGCAGCAGAGCGACGGCTCATCGATCTTCATCCTCGGCGTCCAGCTTGGCCGCGTCTTTGTCGGCATCCAGCCCGCGTTCGGCTACGAGGGCGACCCGATGCGACTCCTGTTCGAGTCGGGCTTCGCGCCGACGCATGCCTTCTCCGCCTTCTACCGCTACCTGCGCGAGGACTTCGCCGCGCACGCGGTGCTCCACTTCGGCACGCACGGCGCGCTGGAGTTTATGCCCGGCAAGCAGGCCGGCATGTCCGAGAGCTGCTGGCCTGACCGCCTGATCGGCGACCTGCCCAACCTGTACCTGTACGCCGCCAACAACCCATCCGAGGGGGCGATTGCCCGCCGGCGCGCCGCGGCGACCCTTATCAGCTACCTCACGCCGCCGGTGACCCAGGCTGGCCTTTACCGCGGCCTGCTCGCGCTGCGCGAGTCACTCGACCGGCTGCGCACGCTGCCGCCCGGCGACAGCGAGGCCGAGCGCCTGCTGCCGCTAATCAGGGACCAGGCCGCCGAGCTCGCGCTGGCACCCGCTGCGTGGACCGGCACCAGCGAGCAGGAGGTCCAGCGGCTGACCCTGGCGATGACCGAGCTGGAACAGACCCTCATCCCCTGCGGCATGCACGTGGTCGGCGAGCCGATGCCAGCGACGGCGCGCGCCGAGTACCTGGCCGCCATCGCCGCCAACTCGCCGCTCGCCAAGGTGCCGCGCGCCGCCATCGACGCCGTGGTCGCCGGGCGTGACGTCAAGGAGGCGCTGACCGTCGGCGGCCTCGCGCCCGACGACCAGACCGTGGCGCTGTTTGGCGAGCTCGCCCGCACCAACCAGCTCCTCGCCGAGGATCACGAGCTGCCGGCGCTGATGCGGGCGCTCGACGGCAAGTTCATCCGCCCGGCGCCGGGCGGCGATCTCTTGCGCAACCCGGCGGTGCTGCCCACGGGGCGCAACCTGCACGGCTTCGATCCGTTCGCCATCCCCAGCGCCTTCGCGGTGCTCGACGGTGCGCAGCAAGCGGCGCGGCTGCTCGCCCGCCACCTCGCCGATGGCAATGCGCTGCCCGAATCGGTGGCGCTGGTGCTGTGGGGCGCCGACAACCTCAAGTCCGGCGGCTGTCCGATCGGACAAGCGCTGGCGCTGCTCGGGGCCAGGCCGCGCCTTGACAGCTATGGCCGGCTCTGCGGCGCCGAGCTCGTCCCGCTGGCCGAGCTCGGGCGGCCGCGCATCGACGTCCTTATCACCCTGTCGGGGATCTTCCGCGATCTCCTGCCGATGCAGACCCGCCTGCTCGCCGAGGCGGCCTTCCTCGCTGCGGGGGCCGACGAGCCGCTGGAGCACAACTTCGTGCGCCGGCACGCGCTAGCCGACCAAGAGAAGCACGGCTTTGATCTGGAGACCGCCTCGCTGCGCGTGTTCAGTAACGGCGACGGAGCCTACGGCGCCAATGTCAACCAGCTCATCGACAGCGGCGCCTGGGAGGACGAGGACGAGCTGGCCGAGGCCTACTCCCGGCGCAAGTGCTTCGCCTACGGCCGCAGCGGCACGCCGGTGCGCCAAGAAGCGCTGCTGAAGAGCCTCCTGGCCAACGTGCAGCTCGCCTATCAGAACCTGGAGTCGGTCGAGCTCGGGGTGACTACAGTCGACCACTACTTCGACACGCTGGGCGGCATCGGCCGCGCGGTGCGGCGCGAGCGGGGCGACGGCGCCCCCCTGCCGGTCTACATCGGCGACCAGACGCGCGGCGAGGGCAAGGTGCGCACCCTTGGTGAGCAGGTCTCACTGGAGAGCCGGACGCGCTCGCTCAACCCCAGGTGGGCCGAGGAGATGCTCAAGCACGGCGCCGAAGGCGTGCGCCAGATCGAGGCCCAGGTCACCAACACGCTGGGCTGGTCGGCCACCACCGGCCACGTCGAGCCCTGGGTCTATCGCGAGCTGACGAGTACGTACATGCTCGACCCGGTGATGCGGGAGCGGCTCGGTCAGCTCAACCCCAAGGCCTCGCTCAAGCTGGCCAACCGACTGATCGAAGCGACCGAGCGCAATTACTGGCAGCCGGATGAGGCCATGCTCAACGCCCTGCGGCAGGCCGGCGAAGAGCTCGAAGACAAGCTGGAAGGAGCGGGCGCTCGTGTCGCTGCCTGACGCGCGCTCCGGAGACCGGAGGACCCGTTGACAGAGCTATTCCAGATATCAGGCCGCACCCGCGCCGGCGATGGCGATGGGAGCGTGCAGTTCCACCCCGCCAGCGCCGCCGCCGCCGCCATCGATGGCGCCAAGGTCTTCGCCGTTTACGGCAAGGGGGGCATCGGCAAGAGCACCACCTCGTCCAACTTGTCGGTGGCGTTCGCCAAGCTCGGCAAGCGGGTGCTGCAGATCGGCTGCGATCCCAAGCACGACTCCACCTTCACCCTCACCAAGAAGCTGCAGCCGACGGTGATCGACGTGCTGGAGTCGGTCGACTTCCACGCCGAGGAGCTGCGCCCCGAGGACTTCGTCTTCGCCGGTTACAGCGGCGTCATGTGCGTCGAAGCGGGCGGGCCGCCGGCCGGCACCGGCTGCGGCGGCTACGTGGTCGGTCAGACCGTAAAGCTGCTCAAGGAGCACCACCTGCTCGATGACACCGACGTGGTCATCTTCGACGTGCTCGGCGACGTGGTGTGCGGCGGCTTCGCGGCGCCGCTGCAGCACGCCCAGCGGGCGCTCATCGTCACCGCCAATGACTTCGATTCGATCTTCGCGATGAACCGCATCATCGCCGCCATCGGCGCCAAGGCGAAAAACTACGCGGTGCGGCTGGGCGGCGTCATTGCCAACCGCAGCGCCAGCACCGATCAGATCGACCGCTTCAACGAGCACGCGGGCCTGCAGAAGCTGGCCCACTTCCCCGATCTCGATGTCATCCGGCGCAGCCGGCTGAAGAAGTCGACCCTATTCGAGATGGAACCTTCGCCGGAGCTCTTGGCCGTGCAGAACGAGTATCTGCAGCTGGCGGCGCGGCTGTGGGCCGGCACAGTGCCCCTTGAGGCTCGGTCGATGAAGGACCGCGACATCTTTGACTTCCTGGGGTACGAGTAGATGGAGACTATTTCCTATCAGCGCGTGCGCGGTCGGCTGGAGGAGTACTTCGATCGTACCGCGGTCGAGGCCTGGGCTCGCCTTACCTCCGACGGTCCGGTCAGCCGCATCCGCTCCACCGTGCGCGCCGGACGGGATCGGATGCGCAGCACCCTATTGAGCTACCTGCCCGCGGATCTGCGCGGGCAGCGCGTGCTCGATGCCGGCTGCGGCACCGGTGCGCTGGCGGTTGAGGCGGCGCGGCGCGGAGCCAGGGTGGTAGCCGTTGATCTATCGCCCACTTTAGTAGCGCTGGCACGTGAGCGGACCTCATCCGAGCTCTGCGCCGGCGATATCGACTTCCGGGTGAGCGACATGCTCGACCCGGCGCTCGGGCGGTTCGACTGGGTGGTGGCGATGGACTCGGTGATCCACTACCAGGCCGCCGACATGGCAGAGATGATTGCCCGCCTGTGCGCGCGGGCCGAGCGCGGGATGGCCTTCACCTTTGCGCCGCGCACGCCGCTGCTCACCGTGATGCACACTGTCGGCAAGGCGTTCCCGCGCGGCAACCGCGCCCCGGCGATCGAGCCGATCAGCGAGCGGTCGCTGCGCGCGCGGCTCGGCGATCACTCCCTGCTCTCCCAGCGCGGCATCCGCATCGGCCGCTGCGAGCGGATCGACAGCGCCTTTTATATTTCCCAGGCCATGGAGCTCCTGCGCCCATGAGCCGGGCCGGCAAGGTCATCGGCCTGTGGCGGCGGCTTGGCCCGGGCCTGCTCCCGTTCGCCGACGCGGCCACCCCCGAGCTGCCGCTGCCGCGGCTCTTGCGCCTGGCGCTGTTCCAGGTCTCGGCCGGCCTGGCGCTGGTGCTGCTGAACGGCACCCTCAACCGGGTGATGATCGTCGAGCTGGGGATCAAGGCGTGGCTGGTCGCGGCGATGGTGGCGCTGCCGATTGTGTTCGCGCCGCTGCGGGCGCTCATCGGCTTCCGCTCGGACAATCACCGCTCGGTGCTGGGCTGGCGGCGGGTGCCGTATTTCTGGATGGGCACTCTCATCCAGTTCGGCGGGCTCGCCATCCTTCCCTTCGCGCTGCTGGTGCTGTCGGGGCGCGGCACCTATAACCCGCGCCTTGTCGGGGAGGGCGCCGCGGCGCTGTCCTTTTTGATGATCGGCGCCGGTCTGCACATCAGCCAGACCGCCGGGGTCGCCCTTGCCACCGACCTGGCGCCGGCCGCCGCGCGACCGCGGGTCGTCGCGCTTTTATACGTGATGCTGCTGTGCGGCATGGTGGCCGCCTCGCTGTCGTTCGGCGCGCTGCTGCGCGAGTTCAACTACATCAAGCTTATCAAGATCGTGCAGGGCGCCGCCATGGTCACCATGGTCCTTAACATCATCGCCCTGTGGAAGCAGGAAGTGCGCAGCCCGGCGCCGGCGCAGCCCGACGAGCCGCGGCTCTCGTTCGCCGCGTCCTACCGCGCCTTCCTCACCGGCGGCGCCGCCAGTCGGCTGCTGGTGGCGGTTGGCCTGGGCGGCGCCGGCTTCAACATGCAGGACATCCTGCTTGAGCCCTACGGCGGCGAGATCCTCCATCTCTCGGTCGCCGCCACCACCTCGCTCACGGCGCTCATGGCGTGCGGCACCCTGGCGGGTCTGCTCCTTGCCGCCCGCTGGTTGTCGCGCGGCCACGACCCCTACCACCTGGCGGCGCTCGGCGCGCTCATCGGCATCGCCGGTTTCTCGGCGGTGATCTTCTCGGCGCCGCTCGCCTCGCTGCCGCTGTTCTGGGCGGGCACGATGGGCATCGGCTTTGGCGGCGGCTGGTTCGCTGTGGGCACCTTGACCGCTTCGATGGCGCTCTCCGAGCGCGGGCAGAGCGGGCTGGCGATCGGCGCCTGGGGCGCGGTCCAGGCGACGGTGGCCGGCGGCGGCATCGCGGTCGGCGGCGCGGTGCGCGATCTTCTATCCGGCCTGGCCATTCGCGGCGCCCTCGGGCCCGGCCTGACCTCATCGGCCATCGGCTACATCTTCGTCTATCACCTGGAGATTGCCCTCCTGTTTGGCACCCTGGTCGCCATCGGACCCCTGGTCCGGTTCGACGCCCGCCGCCGCACCCCGTCGCGGTTCGGCCTCGCCGAGGTGCCCGGCTGAGCGGCCTCGTCTCTGTCTGCTGTAAAGGAGTTCCCATGTCCAGCGCGCTTACCGAATCGATCGATGTGGCCCAGGTAGTCCTTTACGTCTTCTGGGCGTTCTTCTTCGGTCTTATCTTCTGGCTCCGCCGCGAGGATCGGCGCGAGGGGTATCCGCTCGAGTCCGACAAGACCCGGCGGCTCACCGCGATTACCCCGGCGTTCATCCCACCGCCCAAGACGTTCCTGCTACCGCATGGCGGCTCGGTGCAGGCGCCACGCTTCGATCGCGACACCCGCGCGCTGCTGGCGCAGCCGACCTCGGACGCCTCGGGTGCGCCGCTGCAGCCGACCGGCGAGCCCCTGCTCGCGGGCGTCGGACCGAGTGCCTTCGCGCCGCGCGCTGACACTCCGGAGCTCACCCGCGAGGGGCATGACCTGATCGTGCCGATGCGCGTGGCGTCCGACTTTGCCGTCAACGCCGGCCCCGATCCGCGCGGCTGGAAGGTGGTCGCCGCCGACGGCAAGGTTGCCGGGGTGATCAAGGACCTCTGGGTGGATCGCGCCGACATCATGGTGCGCTATCTCGAGGTCGAGCTGGCCAGCGCCGATGCCGGCACCCGGCTGTTGCCGATCACCATGCTGCGCCTTATGCGCGAGCCGCGAAGGGTCGAGGTGTTCGCCGTGCGCGCCGAGCACTTCGCCCACGTACCGACCTTGAAAGACGCCGACCGCATCACCCTGCTGGAGGAGGAGCGGATCTGCGCCTTCTACGCCGGTGGCCGCCTCTATGCCGAGCCCAAGCGCCTGGGGCCCGTGCTGTGAGCGGCGAGGTCCAGATCGAGCCCATCCCCGGACTCCCCCACGCGCTGCCGCCCGGTGAGTGGATCCTGTGGCAGGGCCGACCGCCGTGGCGCGGCCTCGCCCGCCAGGTCTTCAAGGTGCCCTGGCTGGCCGCCTACTTCGCGTTGTTCATCGCGGCGCGCGGGGCTTTCGCGCTGCACGACGGGCAGGGTGTCGCGCAGGCGCTGCTGACGAGCGTGGTGGTGCTGCCGCTCGCCATGGCGTGCCTGGGCGTGTTGTCGCTGCTCGCCTGGCTCAATGCGCGCGCCACGATCTACACCATTACGACTCGGCGGGTCGTGATGCGCTTGGGGGTCGCCTTCCCGATGACCTTCAACCTGCCGTTCAAGCGGCTGGCCGCGGCGAACCTGAACCTGCGCGCGCGCGGTGACGGCGACATCGCGCTGGAGCTGTCGGGTCCCGGCCGAATCGCCTGGCTGCACCTGTGGCCGCACGCCCGGCCGTGGCGCCTGGCCAAGGCGCAGCCGATGCTGCGCGCGATCCCGGCGGCGGCGGCGGTGGCGGAGCTGCTCGCCGGAGCGGTGCAGTCCTTCTCGGCTGCGGACGGTGCGCCGGTGCTGCTTGCGGATTTCGCTCCCGCGGACCTCGCGGTAAGCCAGCTCGCGCCGGTGCCCACGTCGCCGGCACCGCCGCCGGCAGTCCTTGGTTCCACGCTTTTGCCCGAGCTCGGCCAGCAAGCCTGACCGCGCGCCGGCTGCCATCGAAAGAGAGTGGGAAGCATGAGCCACCATCACCACACCCAGACCGTCCCGCGCAGCGTCCTGTTGGCCGCCGCGGCGATGATCCTCTTGAGCCTCGGGCTGGCCGCCAGTGCTCGCCGCGCCTACCGCGCCGAGTCGCCGCGTCTCACCGCGCCGGCGCTGGAGTCGCTACAGGTCCGCTTCGAAGACCGCCCGGACGGCGCGATCGCGATGCTCGATGCCGCAAGCGGACGAGAGCTCAGCCTGGTGCCGCCGCGCAGCAACGGCTTTATCCGCGGCGTGCTGCGCGGCATGTTCCGCGCCCGCCGGCTGGAGTCGCTGGGACGGGAGGGTCACTTCCGGCTCGCCCGCGAGGCCAACGGCCGGCTGTCGCTGCAGGATCCGCAGACCGGTCGCCGCGTCGATCTGGACTCGTTCGGGCCGACCAACTCGGCGGCCTTCGCGCAGCTCCTGCTCGCCGGCCGCCAGGTGGCGCGATGAGCGTTCAGGCTGCCGCGCACCGCCGCGCCTTCGAGGTCTTTTGCACCGTCCGGGTCTCGCACACTTTCGAAAACCTGTACGCCCACGTCGAGCTTGAGGAGCCGATCGAGATCCGGCCGGGAGATGAAGTGCGCGTGCATGGCGCGCCGATAAACCCTCCCTACGGCCAGGTGCACGTCGAGCGCCGCCGCGCCACCGTCACCCGCGCGAGCTGGCTGCAGCGGACCTGGACCCGCCTTACCGGCGATCTCCACTGCCTGTCCCTCATCGAAGTCAGCTTCAGCGATCGGAGGCACCTGTGAAAACTGAGCTCCCCCACCTCGACCTCGGCATCCGCCTGCCGCCGCCGACTTTCATCGCCAACGAGACGACCCTGAAGGCGCAGCAGACCACCACCCTGAGCCCGCGCTTTTATACGACCAACTTCGCCGAGATGGATCGCATCTCGGTAGCGCCGGTGCGGGCCGAGTGGGACGCGCTCCTTGCCGAGCTGGCGGCCGACCTTAACCGCTCGCACTTTACTCGCAATAAGGACTGGGACATCGATCCCGACAAGCTCCCCGAGCCGCTGCGCAAGGAGTTCATCGACTTCCTTGTGAGCTCCCTGACCGCCGAGTTCTCGGGCTGCGTGCTGTACGCCGAGATCCGCAAGCGCGGCACCAACCCCGATCTCTGCGCGCTCTTCAAGTACATGAGCCGCGACGAGTCGCGCCACGCCGGCTTCATCAACGACGCGCTCAAGGAGTTCGGGGTCGGCGTCGATCTCGGCTTCCTCACCCGGACCAAGAAGTACACCTTCTTTAAGCCCAAGTTCATCTTCTACGCGACGTACTTATCCGAGAAGATCGGCTACGCTCGCTACATCACCATCTTCCGCCACCTCGAGCGCCACCCCGAGCACCGCTTCCATCCCATCTTCAAGTGGTTCCGCGAGTGGTGCAACGACGGGTTTCGTCACGGCGAGGCGTTCGCCCTGCTGATGCGCGCCAACCCGAAGCTCTTATCGGGGACGAATCTATTGTGGATCCGGTTTTTCCAGCTCGCGGTCTTTGCCACCATGTTCGTCCGCGACCACAGCCGCGTCGAGTTCCATAAGGCGCTCGGGCTCAATCCCGAGCAGTATGGAATGACCGTGTTCCGCATCACCGCCGAGATCTCCAAGCAGGTGTTTCCGCTGCTGCTCGACATCGACAACCCCGCGTTCCTGCGCGGCCTGCGTCGCCTCCAGGAGCTGGCGATGAGCCTGGAGGCCGCGCGGCAGGCCGGTGGTCTGCGCGGCAAGCTGCGCAGCGCGGCGCTGTACGCGCAGATCGGGGCGACGATGCTGGGCCTGTACCTCTTGCCAGCCAAACGCAATCGCCTGCCCGCCAAGTCGCGGCTCGTTCCGGCTTGGTAGCAGGGTCGCAATGAACGACCATGTGCTCGCCGTCCTGTTTGTCCTTGTGGCCTGGTGGGTGAGCACGGGTGCGATCCTGATCCTGGACGGGCTGCCGCGCCGGACCTTCCGCTTCAGCCTGGCCGGCGTCGGCCTGCTGGCCGCGGGCGGTCTGTACGGACTGTTTGTGAGCAGCCGGCTGGAGTCGCGGCCGGCGGCCTACCTGGCCTTCAGCTGCGCGCTCCTCATCTGGGCCTGGCACGAGCTGGCGTTCCTTCTCGGCGTCGTCACCGGCCCGCGCAAGGAGCCCTGTCCAGCGGGCGCGCGGGGCTGGCGCCGCTTCGGCTACGCAACGGCAGCGGTGCTCTATCACGAGCTGGCGCTCTTGGGCACCGTGCTGGTGGTGGTCGCCGTCACCTGGGGCGCGCCGAACCAGGCCGGGGCGGCCTCGTTCCTGGTGCTGTGGGTGATGCGGCTGTCGGCCAAGCTCAACGTGTTTCTCGGCGTGCGCAACCTGTCCACCGAGTTCATCCCGCTGCACCTGCGCTACCTGTTGAGCTACTTCCGCAGAGCGCGCCTGAACCCGCTGATGCCGGTCTCGCTGCTCGCCGGAACCGCGGTGCTCTTGCGGCTAGTCGGCACCGCGCAGGCGAGCGGCGCTCCGGCCAGCGCCGCGGTCGGGCGGACGCTGGTGGCGACCCTGCTCGGGCTGGCGGTGCTCGAGCACGTTTTTCTCATCCTGCCGCTGCCCGACGCGATGCTGTGGCGCTGGGCCCTGCGCTCCGGACACGGCCCAAGCGGCGAGCGTTCCCCCAGCCCGTGCGGCGAGCCAGAGTAGTCTGACCGCATAAGCTCGCGACTCCGTGGAATCTGTAGGCACGTATCCGCGAGCGGGCGCGCAACGGCCAGCTCCGCAGATCGACAGCTCCGCGGATGAACGGTTCCGCAGGCCGGGCTGAGGTCGACTATTCCGGCTCGGGCTCGCTCGGATCGAGGTCGCCCAGACCGTGGCGCCGCAGCTTCGAGTACAGACCCTGACGGCTGAGGCCGAGCAGCTGCGCCGCCGAGGCGCGGTTGTCACCGCTGACCTGCAGGGCCGCTTCGATGCAGAGCCGCTCGATCAGGTCCGAGGCCTCGCGCACGATCTCCTTGAGCGCGACCCGACCCACCAGCTCGCGCAGCTGATCGACCGAGCGCGGCGTCGGGCCCACCGGCGGCACCACCGTCAGGCGCACCGGCACCGTACGGATCGCAAAGCCGAGGCACGGGACCTTGGCATCGAGCGCCGCGACGGCCGAGACCACCGCCTCCTGCGGCGCGCCGTACTCGCTACGGACGATGGTGGCGAAGCTGCGGATTGTGCCGTGCTCGCGCAGGTTGGCGAGCATGATGTTGAGGTCCACTCCCGGCCGCCCGAGCCACCGATCGAGCGGCTGGCCGATGATCTGGTTCTCACTTACGAGCTGGATGAGATCGCAGAACGCCGCGTTGGCAGCCAGGATGCGCCGGTCCTCGCCGATGATCACGAGGCTGTCGGGCAGCGCATCGAGCACCGCCAGCATATGCGAGTCGCGCGCCCGAAGAGCTGCCGGCGCCGCCCCGGCTGGCCGCAGCCGCACGAGCAGCAGGTGGCTGCCCGACTGACGGAACAGCGACGCCGCCAGCGTCACCTCACGATCACTGCCAGCGAGGTTGACGCAGACCTCGGACGGCCGGGCTCCCGAGGCGACCTGGCCCAGCAGCTCTTGCACCTGCGGCCAGCCGCGCTGCGCGAACAGCTCGCGCAGCGTCTGTCCCTGCAGCCCCTGCGCCGACTGCTCGAGCAGCGTCACGGCGGCCGGATTGGACTCGACCACCTTGAGGCTTACGGCATCGGCGACCAGGACCGCTTCGGTGGTGACCTGGAACAGCAGCCGGTAGCGCGTCTCGGCCTGGCGCAGCCGTGTGTACTCGCGGTCCATCGCCTGCTGGGTGCTGATCATCTGCTGGTGCAGCGCCGACAGCGGCCGCAGGTCGCGGCCGAGCGCGACCACCTGCTGTTGCTTATCGCCCTCCGAGAGGAGCACCGCCGAGAAGCGGAACGGGACTTCGCCGACCCCCTCGGCCTGCTGGTTGATCTCCCGCGACCGCGGCACCCCGCCGGCGCGCGCTTCCTGCAGCAGCTGCTCGACTTTGGCCTGGCTGTCCATCGCGATGGTCTCGACCCAGCGCCTCCCGACCAAGCTGCTCCAGCCAGAGCCGGCCGACGCCGCTTCGCCCACCGCGACATTCTGAATGACGCCCTCGTGGTCTACGACCAGCGCCAGATCGGAAGCGGCGGTAATGACGCGGGACATGATCCGCGCGTCCACACAGTCCTGCGGACGGTACGGCTTCATAGCCTCCGTTATAATAGACGACAAGGGAATGTCAAATCCGCGTGCGGGGTTATGGCCGTCCTTTTGGACCACTTGATTCATGTCCCTGCTAGTTCTACGGGTCTATCATGAAGGTGCCGCATGAAGGTGCCGCATGAAGGTGCCGCATGAAGGTGCCGCATGAAGGTGCCGCGTGCGCCTCTTGTTCAGGCCCTGAACTCGCGCAGGTTCGCGTGCATCGCGAGCCAACGCACGGCTTCGCGGGGGTCGTCGGCGCACAGCGTGACGCCGTTCTGCGCCGCGTAGTCAGCCAGATCGAGCGAGCCGCCGAGCATGACTGTCAAGGCGGGATTACACGATGCAGTGCGTACCGCCGAAATCAGCCGGGCGAGCGGCTTGAGCAGCTGTTCATTGCTCACCGAGATGCCCAGGAGCTTTACCGGCTCGCTCGCCACCAGGTGGAGCAGCTCCGGCTCGGACATCGACGGCGAGACCTGGACTCCCCAGCCGGCGCGGCGCAGGAACTCGCCGACCAGGTACAGGCCCAGGGTGTGCTGCTCGCCGGGGGCGGCCACCAGCAGCACCAGGCCGCGGTGGGGCACGGCAGGGGCGAAGCTCGGGCCGAGGATGTGGACGATCTGCTGGAGCGTGCCGAGCCCGGCGCACACCTCGGTGAACGAGCGCAGATCGGCCAGCCACTGCTCGCCGAGCAGGCGGGCCGCCGCCGCCACCAGATCGAGCAGTATCGACTCGAGCGTGAGTCCCTGGCGGCACAGCGCCTCGACCATCGCCAGGCCTCCCTGGAGGTCGTGACAGGCGGCGACCCGGGCGAACTCCAACACCTCAGCGGCGGTCGGCGGCAGGCGGGCTTCCGCGCACAGGGTCGGGCTGAACGGATCGGCGCGGTGGGTCAGCAGCAGCCGGGGAATGATCTCTGACTCGATCGTCGTCAGCAGGTCGGAGCACTCATCGCGCTCCGGCTGGACCTGGCAGCGCTCACCGGCGCGCGTCAGACCAGCCACCGAGCTCGTACCACCCGGGAACCTTGCGACAACTGGACTCTTACTCCGCTGAGCTAAAGTCAATTGGGGACTCCTCTTGGCACGCTGCGACATGGGAATGCTCGAACCGGCCAACTGCCTCAACACCGCGGACCTAGGAAGCTACATTTGAGCTACATCCGTCAAGTTCGAAATACACAAGTGTCCAATTTGATTGACGGTTACCGTCTGAACACCTTTACGGGAAAATTGGGCTCAAAATAGCTCAATAAATTGCTGAGTCCGCTCGGTCAGCCCGCGAAAATGGCCGCCGCGTGGCAGACCAGCTGGTGCAGGAGCTTTGCCGAGCGATCGACCGAGCTGCGCACGCTGTCGAGCAGCTCCGGCATGCGGCCGACCTCGACGCCATCGGTGATCTCCAGCGCCGCCAGCTGGGCATTGTCCACGATTGATGACAGGAGGTTCTGGTAGATCAGGTCTGCTTTAGACTCCAGGCGGCCGGGGACCAAGCGGTGGTCTTCGACGATGCGCTCCTGAAAGCTCCGCCGCGCCGCGTCCGCTGCCTTGCGCTCGAGCATGTCAGCGACGACAACGACGAAGCCGAGCACCTTCTCGGGAGCCGAGAAGACCGGATCGGCGCGCACCAGGACCGGCCGCGTGCCGCCCGCGACACCGACCAGGTCGGCCTCGCCGCGCCAGGTCTGGCTGCGCCGCAACAGCTCGCGCAGGCGGTGCCCCACTTCCAGGCGGTCCGCGAACAGCTCGGGCAGCGCCTTCAGGTGGTCGAGCTGCGCGTGCCCGGGCGGCAGCAGCGCCTCCAGCGCCTGGCTGGTCATGAGGATCCGCCCCTCCGGGTCGGCGACGATCACCGCCTGGTCAGAACGCTGCACCTGTCGGCGGACCAGGTCGAGCTGGTGCTGGGCGATCAGCATCTGCACCGAGCGGAACTGGATGACAACGTCGGTGACCGTGTCACCGATAAGCTGCGCCGTGGTCAGCGCCGCCGGCGTCCACGGCTCGGAGGTGCCCTCGACCACCTGGTGCCACTGCGCGAACGAGCGCCGCGGCGACAGATCTGAAGGGCTGTTGCCGATGAGCACCGGCTTGAACGGGTCGCCGCCCCAGGTCACGGTCCGGACCTGCTCTGGGCGGAACCACAGAAGGTACTCCCCCGGCAAGTTGGACACCGGCGTCGCCACCAAGCCGCTGGCCACCGCGGTCAGCGGCGCAAAAGAGGGCTCCTCAAGCGCCAGCGAGCCGGTGATGAACAAGCGGTTCGCGCCGCCGGCCTGCAGCCCCTTGCCATCGAGGAAGCGGCCGAGCTCGCGCAGCTCCTGGGTCCCCGGCACCTCGCCGGTGGTCAGCACCTGATCGTCCAAGAGCAGCGCCGCCCCGCTCGCCCCCACCGGCTTGAGGATTGACTGCGAGCTGTCGAACAGCGCGCTGCGCCAGTCGCCATCGCGCGAGATCGCTTCGATCATCCGCTGCTCCAGGCGGCGCACCGCGAGCTCGGCCTGCGACTGCGCGAAGCTTTCCAGCGCGGCGATGCGGGTGCCGATGACCTCGGCCAATAGCTCGCACACCGCGCGCAGCTCGAAGTGGATGAAGCGCGGCTCGTAGTGATGACAGGCGACCAGGCCCCACAGCCGCCCACCGACGAGCAGCGAGACCACCAGGGTCGCGCAGACGCCCATGTTCTTGAGGTACTGGATATGGATCGGCGACATGCTGCGGATAAAACACAGCGACATGTCCAGATCCTGGCCGGTTAGCGGCGACAGGCGCGGCACCAGCGGCACCGGTTCGTACTCCACATCGGCGAGCACGCGCACGCGGTTGCGTTCGTACAGGCGCCTGGCAATCTGCGGAATGTCGGAGGCGGGGTAGCGGTTGCCGAGCAGCGGCTCGAGCGTCGGCTTCTTCTCTTCGGAGAAGACCTCCCCGTGACCGTCATCATCAAAGCGATAGACCATCACCCGGTCATAGCCGGTCAGCGCCCTGAAGATGCCGGCAGTCTCGTCGCACAGCTTGCGGATCGAGGCGGTAACGACGATCCGCTGCAGCGCCCGCTCGACCTCCCCCGCCATATCCACCGCCCGGCCGGCCCGCTCCAGCTCGATGACCAGCCCGCCCGTCTGCGGGCGGTGCAGCAGAAAGTCAAGTTCTACCCCTTCGTCCAGGCGGCAGCGCACGGCCAGTGGCAGCACGTTCAGGGGCTCGCCGAGGTGCGGACGGATGCAGTCGGCGAGGCCGGGCAGCAGCGTGCCGAGAGCGCCGCCGCGCGGGTCCGCGGGCAGCGCAAGGAAGGCGGCGGCGTTGGCGCTCGCCTGGACGATCAGAAGGTCCGGCTCGCGCACGACGAGCAGAGCGCCGTGCGGCTGGATCGAGCCCGCGAGGTGGATCTGCTCCCGCTCGCAGTTTGTCAGATCTGCCTTTCCAAACGGCGGTGGCGCAGCGACTTTTTGGGTCACGTCGGTGACCTCCAGGCGCGGGGTCATCTTATGGGGAACCGCTGGGGTCCTTGGGATCGAGCGCGTAGCGGCTGAGCTTGGAGTAGAGGCTCTGGCGGCTCACTCCCAACATCTCGGCTGCCGCGGTGCGGTTCCCATTGGCCAGCTCGAGCGCGGTCTCAACGCAGCTGCGCTCGACCGAGCTGACTGTCTCCTGAACGATCTCGCGCAGCGTCAGCTTGCCGATGCGGGCGGCCTGCTGCGCTGCCGGCGGCGGAGCGGACGGCGCGGGGCTCTTTTCGGGAGCGGCCAGGCGGCGCACCAGCAGGCCGATGTAGCGCGGCTGCTCGTCCGCGCTCGTGGCCGCCGAGATCTCGACCTCGACTTCGGTGCCGAGCTCGCCGCGGAGGATGGTCTTGAACTGGCTCACCGCGCGGTGGCGCTGCAAGCTGGCGAGCAGCGCTTCGTTGTCGGCCCCGGGGCGCGGCATCCAGCGGCCAAGGCTCTGGCCGAGCACTGCACCTTCGCTTGTCTGGTCGATGAGATCGAGGAAGGTGCGGTTGGCGTACAGGATCTTGCCCTCGGCATCGAGCACCACGAAGCTCTCGGGAAGGCGCGCCAGCACCTCTTCCAAGCGGCCTGCGCCTCCCTTGTCGCCAAGCGGGGTGACGATTCCGCTCGGCGACAGCTGCAGCACAAAGACCGCGGCCGGCTCGGCGGCGAGGAGCGAGGCCCGCAAGAGCCACGGCTGGCGATCCGGACCCAGGTGCACGATGATTCCCGGTGCCTTGCCCTGCTCGCGCACGCGGGCCAGCATCGCCCGGAACAGGTCGCGCTGGGTGGCCAGGAGCTCGGGCAGGAGCTCGCGGTCGCTGGTCACCCCGAGCGCTCGGATCGCCGCCGGGTTGGCCTCCAGGATGCGTGTGTCGTCGGCACCGATGAGCAGCACCGGCTGGGTCGAGGCGTCAAACAGCAGCCGATAGCGGGTCTCGACGTCGCGCAGCTTCCAGTAGTCCCGCTCCATCGATTTCTGGGCGGCCAGAAGGCGTGAACGCAGGTCAGCGACCGCCTCCAAGTTGCGGCCGATGGCGAGCAAGCCCTCGTTGCCGCCCAGGTTCACTGTCGTATACTCGACTGCCAGTTCCAGCCCGCTAGGGAAGCGCTGGCGGACCTGGTGGAAAAACGATACGCCGGCGGTGCGCGCGTCCTCGAGCATCTGGCGGACGTGCACGTTGCCGTCCTCAGAGACGGTGTCCACCCACGGGCGATCGACCCAGCCGTCGACCCCCTCGTTTGGGATCGCGCTTGATAGCGCGGCCCAGCGGATGACGCCCGCTAGATCGAGCTTCAGCGTGATATCCGGCTGAGCGAAGTTAGTGCTGCTAAGCAAAGGGCCTTCTCGCCTTCCCGGTATGTACTCCGGCTATTATCTTGGGAAGTAGTAGTGAGTTTTGTCGCCCAAAGCTACTGAATTCACCTTCTTTCCGCAAATCCCCTAGACCGCGGCGGACGCCGTCTTCTCTCGGCGCGGCCCCTTAACTCGACCAGCAGATTGCTTTAGCTTGGCCGAGAGCAGCGACGATGCTCAATAAGTATTTCCGTATGAAATATTACGGAAAAATATCCAGCTTATCGGATGGGTAAAATACTTAAGTACAGCGCCCCGCAAATGCGTGATCTGCGACGACAAAGCCCGCCGCGAGCTCGGCATCCAGCTTCATGCTTGGCGCGGCGCCTGCGCTTGGGGCTATGGGATCGCGGCGGCCAGCTCTTTGGCCTTCGGACTGCCGACGCCGGTGGCCAGGTCGTAGCCGGTGCTGACGGCGCAGCCGCCAGAGCCCTGCTCGGTGATATCGCGGAAGGCGGCGCGCACCGCCTGATTCTGGTAGGCCAGCGAGTTGATAAACCCTACCTGCGCCTTGCCTTGGGCTTTGCGCGCCTGGTTGACCAGCAGCATCGTGGCCGCGAACACCGGGGCGGCGCCAGAGGTGCCATCGGCATAGGTCCACTTGCCGGTGAACTTCACCCACGACGGACCGACCACCATCGAGACGTCTGCGCTCGTGCGCTGACCGTTGGCCTTGGCGTAGCTCCCTTTCTGCCACAGCGGCTGCGCGAATACCCGGGAGAGCCCGCACCCGCCGAGCTCCCAGCTCTGCTCATGCTTCCAGGTCCCATCCGGGTTGAAGTCGACGTTGGTGCCGCCGACCGCAGTGACGTAGGGGGATGAAGCGGGGATATCAACCTGGTTGGAATCTCCGGCTGCGGAGACCACGGTGATGCCCAGCGCCGCGGCGATCAGCGAGGATTCGTAATAAGTGCTCGCCGCCGCGATCGGGCTGCTCGCCTCTGCATGGGCGAACGAGTCGGTGAGGACCTGCGCCTCGTTTCTGGCAATGGCTTCATTGAAGACGTACAGCAGCGTGGTGTCGGAAGTATTGGGGCCGCCATAGAAAATCAGGTTGGCTTCCGGCACCATCGCACCGGCGAGCTGGAGGTCGAGCGCGGTCTCCAGGCCGCGCGTGTACATCGGCTCCATGGGCTCGACGATGGTGGGGTTACTGCGGGTAATCCCGAACGTCTGCCACATCGACTGGAGGTCCGAGTCCTTGGCCGCGGTGGCGCCGATGACGCCAAGGGTCATCCCGGCTCCCTTATAGCCCTGCGCATAGAGCTCGCTCAGGCCGTAAGCCGTGGCGATCTGCGCCGGCACAATCTTGGTCGTCACCAGGCTCGGGGGCGTCTTGTCGATGAGGGCGGTGTCCGGCGGCAGAGTGTCGGGCGGCAGCTCGACATCGGGCATGATCAGGCGCTTTATATGACCGACGAGCGGCTGTGGCACGTCAAACTGGACCATGGGGGCGAGCGACCAGTCGCGCACGCTGCTCGCGGCGCGCTGTACGTAGTGAAGCTTCACCCCGAACGCCTGATTCCAGTGCTGCACGTCGCCGGTGTAAAATAGGAACATGCGGTTTGTCGCCGTGCGCGTGATCGTAAATCCCTGGCTGGTCAGCCACTGCGCTGCCGCATCGAGATCGGCCTGGGCAGGGGCATACTTTGCCATGAACTCCTCTACGCTCAGGTACTTACGAAACTGCGGCGAGGCCGGGTCGTACATCGCCGCCACGCGGGCCTCGAGCTCGGCCTGGTTGCGCAGCGGGAACGTGACCAGCGCCCGGAACGGCTCGTCCAGATAGGGAGGGAGCCCTTTGTCTACCCCAAGCGGCCAGTAGTTCGCCGGAACGGGCGTCTCCGTCCCTTGCACCGTCGGCGGCGCGACCAGCGGTGCCGCCCCGAGCGGAGGGCTCGGCGGCAGCGGGGAGCTGCCCCCATCGGAGCCGGGCGTCCCGCCACCGTCCTGCCCGGGCAGGTCGGGGCGCCCAGGGTCAGGCTGCGGGTTGGCAGCAGAATCCGAGCAGGCAGGAACGAGCAGCCCAAGCGCGAGCGCCGCCCAGCGAAGTGTTCGCGTAAACTCTGAGCTCCGAGCAAAAATGGTACGCATCCGTCCCCCCAAATGTACGTAAGTGAAGTCCCCGTACCGTCACGATGGATGACAGATGGGGCAACTGCGCTCGTAAATCGAGCGCTAGACCTACTGAGTGGGCGCCAGACAGACGCCCCGGTAGGCAGTCCTTGCCGCAGCGGTGGCCAGGGTCGTCACGGTGATCGAGCCGATGGCGCCGCCGCTGTCGGTGAACGAGACCAGGCGCGTCTGGCTCCCTACCGCCTCGGCGGTGGTGGCGAAGAGCACGATACTGGAGCCGCTCCGATAGCCGGCCAGGCCGCGCGCGGCGGAGCTCACGCCGATGGAC
>DAOMZC010000017.1:0-22142 GCA_035437965.1 Pseudomonadota bacterium | reverse complement strand
CCCCACGCCTATTCGTAGATTGGCGGGCTGGTTTTCTGGCTGCGGCGGCGTGGGGCCCCCCTTCCCTGCGATCCTTTTTTGCCAGCTGGCGCTGACAAAAAAGGATCTCCGGTCGGCCCCACGCCTAGGGCTTCTCTTCGCGGTCCCAGAAGCGGTGGTGGGCTAGGGCTTTGATGAACTCCTTGAGGAACAGGCCTGGGTCGGTGTCTGCTGCGGCGGTGACGAGGCCGGGGGCGGTTGCCGGAATCTGGCTGCAGGACTTGAGGACGGCGACGCCTTCACCGTAGGCCCCGATGGGCTTGCAGTGCCTGAACGCCTCTTTTATGAAGCGCTGGGCGTCGTCCTGGGCGGCCAGGGCGGGGGCGCTCAGCTTGCCGCTGGGGATGAGCACGGCGTCGTAAAGGACGGAGGCGGCGGTCAGGAAGGTCTTGTCGGGGTCGACGCGGGTGCCATCGCTCTTGAGGGGGGCGAGGCTCAGGGCGATGACTTCGGCGGTGGCGCCGGCGGCGGTCAGGGCGCCCTTGAGCTCGATGATGCCGTGGTGATCGACGCCGTTGGCGGCGAGGATGGCGACGCGGCGGGTCTTGACGCTGTAGATGTTCTTGGCCTCCTGGCTGAGGGCGGGAGAAGCGGTGAGCTTGGCGTGGGTGGTGGACCGGGGGGGAACGGCGCCGCCTTCGCCCTCCCAGCGCTCCTTGGCGGGGGCGACGCTGCGGTCGGTGCCGGGGACGTGGACGCCGACGCCGAGGGCGACTTGCTCGGCCAGCTCGGGCGCGATGTGGTCGAACAGGTTGACGACGCGCTGGCGGATCTCTTTGCGCTCGACTTTGCCGAGCTCGAACTGGGCGGCCTTGATGATGTGGCGCTTCTCGGTGCGGGACATACTGTTCCAGAAGAGGCGGGCCTGGCTGAAGTGGTCGGCGAAGCTCGGGCTGCGCTGGCGGATCTTGTGGCCCTCCAGCTTCTCGACGTGCGACATGAAGCCGCCGAGGTTGGCGGGGGCGGCCATCGGGCAGCCGCGGGCGATCGAGTTGGGCGAGTAGTTGGCGCGGCTCTTGTTTATGCGCTGCCGCATCAGTCCGTCCTGCTGGTGGTTGTGCACGGGGGCGAGCGGCCGGTTGATCGGGATCTCGGTGAAGTTCGGTCCGCCCAGGCGCAGGAGCTGGGTGTCCAGATAGGAGAACAGGCGCGCTTGCAGGAGCGGATCGTTGGTGAAGTCGATGCCGGGAACGATGTTGCCGAGGTGAAAGGCTACCTGCTCGGTCTCGGCGAAGAAGTTGTCGGGGTTGCGGTTGAGGACCATCTTGCCGACCCGCCGCACGGGGACGAGCTCCTCGGGAACGAGCTTGGTGGAGTCGAGCAGATCGAAGTCGAAGCTGAACTCGTCCTCGGGCTCGATGATCTGCATGCCGAGCTCGTACTCGGGGAAGTTGCCGCTCTCGATCGCTTCGTACAGGTCGCGGCGGTGGAAGTCGGGGTCCTTGCCGGCAATCTGCTGCGCCTCTTCCCAGGCCAGGGAGTGAACGCCGAGGAGCGGCTTCCAGTGGAACTTCACGAAGCGCGCGCGGCCCTTTTCGTCGATGAGGCGGAAGGTGTGGACGCCGAAGCCTTCCATCATGCGGTAGCTGCGGGGCAGGCCGCGATCGGACAGGACCCACATCAGCATGTGCGCGGTCTCGGGAGTCAGAGAAGCAAAGTCCCAGAATGTATCGTGGGCGGAGCCGTTCTGCGGCATCTCGTTGTGGGGCTCGGGCTTGACGGCGTGGACGAGGTCGGGGAACTTGACGCCGTCCTGGATGAAGAAGACGGGAATGTTGTTGCCGACAAGATCGAAGTTCCCTTCTTCGGTGTAGAACTTGGTGGCGAAGCCGCGGGCGTCGCGCGCGGTGTCGGCGGCCCCGCGTGAGCCGACGACTGTCGAGAAGCGGACGAAGACGGGCGTGCGCACCGCGGGGTCCTGGAGGAACTTGGCGCGGGTGAACTCGCCAAGCGGCTTGTAGACCTGGAAGTAGCCGTGGGCGGCGCTGCCGCGGGCGTGTACGACGCGCTCGGGAATCCGCTCGTGGTCGAAGTGGGTGAGCTTCTCGCGGAAGAGGAAGTCCTCCAGGAGGGTCGGGCCGCGCTCGCCGGCGTGCAGGGAGTCATCCGTGTTGGCGATACGTAGCCCCTGGTCGGTGGTCAGGTACTGGCCTTGGGGGTCGTCGCGGAACGGCTGCAGGCTCTTGTCTTTACTGTTCTCATCGAGCTTGCAGTGCGGGCTTGCGGAAGATGGATCGGCGTTGTTGTCCTGGCCTTGCTCTTTCATCGCGATCTCCTTGGAAGAGGGCTGAAGACGCACCGGATGGGCGCAGCTCAGTCCTGGCTTCACAAAGCAAAAAACGCGCCATGGTCGGCGCGGCGGCGCGACTTCAATAAGCCGCGGGGGACGGTTGCCTCCGTCGTGCCGCGGGTGGGAATCTTTCCGTTCCGCCGCGACCCGCCGGAAAACTCTGCCAGGCTACTGTGCGCTGCGGTACTTGATCGAGCGCGGCGTGCCTCGTCGAGCTGGCAGGCCGAGCGTCGTGTCGGAGCCCAAGCGGGTATACTGGCTTACATGAGTCGATTTGTTGTCTTGCTCGTGTCCCTGGGACTTGGGGGACTGCTTGGCCTGGTGCCGGGTTGTCGCCGTACTCCGCCAGCCGCTGGCCCGGCCGCGGGGTCGGCGAGCGCACCGGGGCCAGCGCCTATAGACAAGGTAGACAAGGCGGCGGCGGCGCGGGCGCTGCTTACCACGGGACGTAGCGTCTTGAAGACGGACCTGGCGGCCGCGAGCGCCGCATTTGCCGAGGCGCAGAAGCTCGCTCCCGAGAACCCCGACATTCTTTCCGAGCTCGCGCAGGTGCAGTTCTTTGGCGGCAACCTCGACCTCGCGCGAGACACGGTGCGCGCCGCGCTGCGGGCCGCCGAGACGCCCGCGCAGACCGCGGCGCCGTCCTACAACCTGGCACGGATCGAGGAAGCCGCGGGGCACCTCGAAGAAGCGGTCACGGCCTACGAGCTTGCCGCTGCCGCCCGCCCGAGTCCCGAGCTGCGCAAGCACCTGGACCTCCTCAAGGCGGTCCTGTCGCAAGGACAGCCGCAGCCGCTCGCCGGTCCTTTTGCCGCGCTGCCCGTTTTGTGCGCCGAGCTGAAGACCGCCCAGCAGGCCGCCAATCAGGAGGACAAGACCGCGAGCTGCAGCCCGGAGCAGTGCGAGTTTTCCTGCCCGCTGCCGGACCTGGGGCGCCTGACCGCCGGACTGCCGCCGCCGCTGGACGAAGTGCGGGTATTCTGGAGCCGCCTGCGCAACAAGCCCGCGCAGCCCGACCCGGGACCGGAGCCGGAGAAGTGGAGCGGCGAGCCGCGCTGCGGCTTCGTCAACGCGGCGGTCCGTCTGGGCAATAAGTGGTACCTGGCACCAACGCTAGGCTCGTTCTGCAGCGGCGGCGCTCTTCAGGGCGGCGTCAAGCTGACGCGTATCGCCGTGGAGTCCGTCGGCTCCGCCAAGCTGGTTGCGCTGCGGCTGGAATCGAACCAGGACTACGGCTCGGGCGCCGCGGCGACCGAGTCGCTGACCCTGCTGGGAGTCGGGCCATCCAGGAAGCCGTCGCGCCTGGGACCGGTCCTGCTCAGCGCGCAGCTGACCAGCGAGCCGGCGCCGGCGAGCGCCGACGGACTTAAGACGCGCGACTTGACCACCTATGAGTGGCGACTGGCCGATGGCGCCCTTCTGATCGGCGGCCAGACCGTCGATAGTACGCTCGGCGAGCACAAGGTCAGCCGGAAGGCGCCGCTGGCGCTCCGCTACCCCGTCGCGCTTCCCTGAGCAAGCCCATGGTCACTTCATCCCACTCCCGGCGGCGGCTCGGAATCGGACTCGCCGGCGCGCTGGTGGTGCTGACCGGGATCGCAGCCTGGAATTACGTCCCTTCGCTGCGTCTGGCCGCGGCGCTTTTGGGAATCCGCGCGGCGTTCCGGAACGTCAAGCACATCTCCACCGCCGAGCTGTCCGACTGGCGCGCCGACCCGGGCCGGGCGCCGCCGCTGCTCCTCGATGTCCGCGAGCCGTCGGAGTTTGCCGTAAGCCACCTCGCCGGCGCGCGCAATGTGCCGTGGGGCTCGGACTGGCAGCAGGCGTTCAAGGACATGGACATTCCCAAGACCCAGGCCATCGTCGTCTACTGCTCCATCGGCTATCGCTCCTCGGTGCTGGCGCGCAAGCTTGAGCAGGCGGGCTTTACGCAAGTCATGAACCTGGAAGGGTCGATCTTCAAGTGGGCGAGCGAAGGCCGACCGCTGATCCGGCCAGGTGGTGAGGCAGCCGCGGTGGTCCATCCCTACGATGCAAAGTGGGGCCGTCTGCTCGCGCCTGACCTGCGGGCGCCGCTTCCCTAAACGAACGCAGCGCTGACGCAGCCGGGACATACAGGGCACATGTCCCGTTGTCTTCCCGAGCGAAATTTGCGAAAGTAAGCTGTCGTACCGTCGATGCAGCAGGACTGGACGCAGGCCGTGCGGGGGGCTCTTGAAGAAGCTATCGGCTGGAAATCAATTGAGTCCGAGCGGAACTCATCGCGGGGGTCTGGGCTTTTTCGTGCTGCTGCTGCTGCTGATCGGCGGTCAGGTGCCGGCGATCGCGGCGGCGCCGCGGCGGATTTCCTGCGACTCGGACCCGGAGTGCGTGCGCCTGCGCGACGAGGCGCAGCGCCTTTATGAAGCGGACAAGTTCCAGCTGGCGATGTCGGCGCTGACCAGCGCCTACGTAATAAAGGCCGATCCGGCGCTGCTGCTCAACATGGGGCTGACCCTGCTCGGACTCGGGCAGCAGCAGGAGGCGCTTGAGCGCTGCCAGCAGTTCGAGCTGCGGGTGCAGAAGCGCAGCGAACAGGAGTCCGAGCTGCTCTCACTATGTAAGCAAAACGCGCAGCGCCTTGAAGAGGAGTCGCGCGCCAAGGCCCAGAAGGCCAAGGCGGACGAGGAAGCCAAGGCCAAAGCAGCGGTGGCGACGGCGGCGGCAGAAGCGGCCACGGCGGAGAAAGAGAAGGAAGCGCGCGCGCTGCGGGAGCGGCCCATATACAAGCGCCCCTGGTTCTGGGGCGTGATCGGCGGCGTCGTCGCTGCGGGGGTCATTGCCGGCGTCACGGCCGGCGTCTTGACTTCGCCCGCCTATCGAACTCCGTCGGATCTGGAAGTCTTTCAGGTCCAGCTCAGTTCCAGGTTTTGAGCCGGCGCGGCACCACGGCACGACGCTGCTGAGGAGCACACAGACATGTCCATCGCAATGCTTCGACAGACCGCGGCGCCGGGCGGACCGCGGGCTCGCTGGGCCTGGGGCTGCTTGCTCGGGGCCTCGCTCGTCGCCGGGGCGGGCTGCGATCAGCGGAACCTCGCCGTCATCACGCTATCCGGCGTGCCGGGCAGCGCCATGGCCACCACGGCCTACTATCGCCTCGATGGCGCCGAGTGGAAGAGCCTCGTGCCGCAGCGCGGGCTGCAGCAGTTCGGGATCGAGCTGCCCAAAGGTCGCAGCGCCAAGCTCGAGACCCAGATCTTCACCTATGCCAACCGCATCCCGTGCAGCCTGGGCAACGCCGCCGGCGTCGCGGAGCTCGACGGCGGCTCGATCCGCGAGCTCTCGCTGGACGTTACCGCGACGACCGGCAAGCTCCTTTACGACGGCTTGCATGCAGACACGTACATCGCATGCAAGCGGACAAAAAGCCTGGTCTCGCTGCTCGACGACTACGGGCCGCCGCCGCCCACCTTCGCCCTGACCTCGCCGGGGCGATAGACGACGGCGCTCGTGCGCCTGCTGAGCGAGCACCTGGCGAGCTCGCTGGTGACAAGAAGATCGTGCTTGGTTGACTGACGGAAAAGCTCTGGAGCGAGCTCTGAATCATCGCGACAGAGCCGCGCGGGTGAGCTGCTACAGAGGCTTTGCCGCTGCGTCCACACACTGGCGGTTTTGACAGATGCGGTTTCCCTTGCACTGGGTGTCATACTCGCAGCCAGAGGCTGCGGCCGCCGGCGGGGCGGGGCTCGCGGCCCCGGGGCTCGGCTGGCTCTCGGCGCAGGCGACCTCGGTATTGGCATACTTGCCACCGCCGCGCTCGGAGCAGTAGTACTTGCGACCGCGGCACTCCGCGGTCCAGGTGCGGGTTGTCAGGTTGTAGTTGTCATCTTTGATGACGATCTCATTCTCTGGGCAGCCCACGTGTCCTGCGGACAGACCCCCCAGGGTGGCACACCCTGAGCCCAAGCTGATCACCGCACCCAAGCACCAGGCCAGGCGAGAAACGTTCTTCCCCATTGACATGTCTAGTCCCCAATTAGCCGTGAATTCCCTAGCGTACTCGCATCTAGAGTAAAGACACATGGACCCGAGGGTCAACAGGCTTTTTAAGGGCTGCCAAATGGAGGCGGAGGCGAGCTAGGCGCTTTCGCTTCACCTAGGCGCTTTTGTTATGGGCCATGGGCTGCCACAGCTCGAGCTTGTTATCGTCGGGGTCCAGGATCCAGGCAAACCGGCCGTTGTCATCGGCTTCGGGCCCCTTTACGATCGTCACCCCGTTTTCGCGCAGCTGAGCGAGCAGCTCGTCGAGGTTATCCACGCGGTAGTTGATCATGAAGCTCGCGCCGCTCGGGCTGAACCACTGCGATTCCTTTTCCGCTACGTGCCAGACGGTCAGCCCGCGGTCTTCGGCTTTGTCGTCCGGCCACTTCAAGATCGCGCCGCCCCACGGCTCCAGCGTGAGCCCCAGGTTCTTGGCATACCAGGCCGCCAGAGCCTTGTGATCCGACTTGGCCTTGAAAAAAACTCCGCCGATACCGGTTATTTTCGCCATGCCGGCAGGCTTACACCCAACCTCATACGCATGGCAATACCAGGAGGAAGAAAAACTGCGGCTTGAGCTCGGTTGAAGCCTAGGCCGCTCGTAGGACCTCCTGGGACTTAGGAGCGCGGAGCCGGGCCCAGATTCCGATGGCGCCGAGAAGTGCCAGATCGGAAAATAGGAGCGGAGCGAACAGCGGCGCGCCATGGATGAGCCGCTCTGCAAACGTGTCGCCGGGGCGGCCGAGGTCCGCGGACAGGTGCAGCACAAACCCGGCGACGCCAACCAGCGCCTGCAGCGCCAGCACCCCCAGCGTGACGCGCTGCAGGCCGCGCTCGCCGGGGCGCAGGGTGGCGACAAGGAGGAAGCTCGTGCCGAACGCCGCCGCGCCGACCGAGACCCACTCTGCCGGGCGGGCGAAGCCGTTCTGCGCATGATCGAGCAGGCACAGGCCGAGGTTGCCGGCAAATCCGCCGAGCGCGAGGAACAGCACCCAGCTGGCCCACTCCGGGTCCTCGGCGCGCTGCATCCGTGACAGCAGCAGCAGCAGCCCGACCCCGACATAGGCCAGCGGCGCGATGAACGGCGCCGCATAGACCAGGTTGGTAAGCGTCTGCCGCTCGAAGAACGCGCTCGCCAGGTGATAGATCATGCCGCTTACGCCCAGGAGGATGGCGCACCCGCCGATGAATAGCGCCAGCCGCCGGGTCGCCTGACGCTGCCGCGCGCTCACCAGGCCGGGCAACAGCAGCAGCGCCGCCAGGGCGGAAAAACCAAGCGGGATGAACTCCTCCAGGCGCGCGTAGCTGTTCTCGGCGTGGGCGAGCGCGATGTCGACGCCCAGGAACGCCAGGTTCGACCAGATGAACGCCTCGACGGCGTACGCGGGAGTGAGGCGCGCGAGCTTCACGGCGTCTTGCCGGGCGCGGCAGGGGGAGGAGCTCCGGCCGGGGCGCTCTTGGCCGCCGCGCGCAGCGCCTTGGCCTGCTCATCGATCTCGACCCGGGTCTTCAGGAGTTCATAGTTGCCGTGCCACTGGACGAAGTCCGCTCCGCCCATGAACGCGCCGTGCTTGGCGGTGCGGCCGTAGTAGTGCCACAGATCGAACTCGGCGAACTCGATCGGCTCGTCGAAGGGCTGCGGCGAAAGGAGTCCCTCCGCGCGCAGCTGGGCGACGACGGCGGTGGCGGCCTTTACTTTCTCATTGGTGGCCTGCAGCACCGCTTCGGCCTGCGCGTAAAACTCCTTGATGCGCGAGCTGGCGTGGCACTTCGTGCAGATCTCCTGCATCTCGATCTGGCCGCGCGAGTAGCCCGGCCGCTTGGCAGAGACCGGCGCGAACAGATAGTACGAGAGCCGCTCGGTGACATCGTGCGTGACCTTGGCGCCTTCGAGCCCGCTCAGGTGGCAGGTCGCGCAGGTGGGAACGGACATGTCGGCGGTGGTAAGGCGCTGCGGCTCGGCGTGCAGGTTGAGGCTGCTCTGCTGCGCCGCGAAGAGCGCGCCGTGCTTGGACTCACCGTAGATCTCGACTTGGGAGTGATCCGGACCCATGTGGCACTGACCGCAGGTCGACGGCTCGCGCGCCAGCGCCACCGATGCCGAGTGGCGCGCGTGGCAGCTGGTGCAGCTCCCAAAGGAACCGTCGGCGTTGGGCTTGCCGACGGCGTGGCAGGCGTTGCAGCCGCTGACCACCGCCGCCGCCCCTTCTGCCGTGCCGATCGCCATCGGCGGCCGGTTGATCGTGCCGGGGTGGAAGCGCTCGCCCAGCTCGAGCTGCTCCTTGGAAAAGTCCTTGGCTCCGTTCACCGCGGCCCAGGACGGACCGGCGTGGCGGCTGCGCGCGAACTGCTCGTACTCCCGAGCATGGCACTCGGCGCAGTTCTTGGCGGTCGGGCGGCGGGCGATGGTAAAGCCGTTGTGGCTCATCGACTCTTGTCCCGCTGCCGGCTTGTGGCAGTCCAGGCAGTTGACTCCCTTGTGCGCGTGGTGGCTGCGCTCGAACTGGACGACGACGGCCGGGGTGGCCTTGCGGTGGCACTCGGCGCACTTCCCGGTCGCCGCGACCAGGGCCGGCGAAGGCTGATCGCGCTCGCGGCTGGGCCGCCTGGCGTTTACAAGGAGCGCGGCGACGATGAGCGCCGTGCCGAGGAAGACCGCGATGAAGACGGAGCGGAACGCCATGATGAGCAGACCATAACACGATTCCACCGGCACTTCTTCAGGCCGCGGCACTCGGCACAGAGAAGCGCAGCGTGAATCACCGCGCGGCTCGACAGGAGGTCAGCTGGGGCGCGGCGTCCACGGCGTCCACTCCATCTGCGCGGCGATGCGGGCGGCGACTTCCGCGCCCATCAGGCGCTCGACCAGGTGCAGACCGAGGTCGATTCCGCTCGTCACGCCGGCCGCGGTGATCGTCTGTCCGGTGTCCACCACGCGCTCGCGCACGGTCTCGGCGCCGCAGTGCGCCAGCTCGTCCAGCGACTTGTGGTGCGTGGTGGCCCGCAGCCCGCGCAGGCGGCCCGTCTTGCCGACGAGCAGCGCGCCGGTGCACACGGTGGCGAGCAGCCGGTTGCGCGGGTAGCCGTCGAGCCAGGCCGTAACGTCCGCATCCTCTTGCAGCTCGCGCGTGCCGGGGCCGCCGGGGACGACGACCAGGTCGAACTCCCGCAGGTCCGGCCGTACCCGCGCGACCTCGACCAGCGCCCCATCGGCGCCGTACACGCGGGTTCCCTGCAGGCCCACCACCTCGCAGAGGTGGGTGGGATCAAAGCCCATGACAGAGATCCGGCGCAGCGGATCCCACACTCCCACCAGGTCGAGCAGAGTCATCCCCGGGAAGGCGACCAGCGCCACCCGAGTGCCTCGCACGGCGTCCGGTGCCGCGGTCATTGTCGCGACGGGCCACCTGCCGCGCACTGCATCCTCGGGGACTGCGCCGTAGACATGCGGCATGGGTCCGCGTGATGAAGGGGCCTCACGCAGCGGCGCCGCGATCCGGCGCGGATCGAGCTGCAGCGCTTCAAGCGGTGCTCCGGCAGAAAAATAGAGCTCGGCGCTCCGCTGCACTTCGTCGCGATACGAGCAGTGGATGAAGCCCTCGCGAGCCAGGGATGCCGGACGAAGCTCGCCGCCGGACCAGGAATCGGCGGTAATCAGGTGATACAAGAAGCGCATGCGGCGAACTGTCTCATAACTCCCACGCTGACGAGGGGTGAATTCACGGGCGCGCTTGTGCGCCGCTGTATTCTGGTTGGCGATGATCTCCGAGAGCTGTTGTATAGGACTTTAGGGACCGGCAAGCTCCTTTACGACGGCTTGCATGCAGACACGTACATCGCATGCAAGCGGACAAAAAGCCTGGTCTCGCTGCTCGACGACTACGGGCCGCCGCCGCCCACCTTCGCCCTGACCTCGCCGGGGCGATAGACGACGGCGCTCGTGCGCCTGCTGAGCGAGCACCTGGCGAGCTCGCTGGTGACAAGAAGATCGTGCTTGGTTGACTGACGGAAAAGCTCTGGAGCGAGCTCTGAATCATCGCGACAGAGCCGCGCGGGTGAGCTGCTACAGAGGCTTTGCCGCTGCGTCCACACACTGGCGGTTTTGACAGATGCGGTTTCCCTTGCACTGGGTGTCATACTCGCAGCCAGAGGCTGCGGCCGCCGGCGGGGCGGGGCTCGCGGCCCCGGGGCTCGGCTGGCTCTCGGCGCAGGCGACCTCGGTATTGGCATACTTGCCACCGCCGCGCTCGGAGCAGTAGTACTTGCGACCGCGGCACTCCGCGGTCCAGGTGCGGGTTGTCAGGTTGTAGTTGTCATCTTTGATGACGATCTCATTCTCTGGGCAGCCCACGTGTCCTGCGGACAGACCCCCCAGGGTGGCACACCCTGAGCCCAAGCTGATCACCGCACCCAAGCACCAGGCCAGGCGAGAAACGTTCTTCCCCATTGACATGTCTAGTCCCCAATTAGCCGTGAATTCCCTAGCGTACTCGCATCTAGAGTAAAGACACATGGACCCGAGGGTCAACAGGCTTTTTAAGGGCTGCCAAATGGAGGCGGAGGCGAGCTAGGCGCTTTCGCTTCACCTAGGCGCTTTTGTTATGGGCCATGGGCTGCCACAGCTCGAGCTTGTTATCGTCGGGGTCCAGGATCCAGGCAAACCGGCCGTTGTCATCGGCTTCGGGCCCCTTTACGATCGTCACCCCGTTTTCGCGCAGCTGAGCGAGCAGCTCGTCGAGGTTATCCACGCGGTAGTTGATCATGAAGCTCGCGCCGCTCGGGCTGAACCACTGCGATTCCTTTTCCGCTACGTGCCAGACGGTCAGCCCGCGGTCTTCGGCTTTGTCGTCCGGCCACTTCAAGATCGCGCCGCCCCACGGCTCCAGCGTGAGCCCCAGGTTCTTGGCATACCAGGCCGCCAGAGCCTTGTGATCCGACTTGGCCTTGAAAAAAACTCCGCCGATACCGGTTATTTTCGCCATGCCGGCAGGCTTACACCCAACCTCATACGCATGGCAATACCAGGAGGAAGAAAAACTGCGGCTTGAGCTCGGTTGAAGCCTAGGCCGCTCGTAGGACCTCCTGGGACTTAGGAGCGCGGAGCCGGGCCCAGATTCCGATGGCGCCGAGAAGTGCCAGATCGGAAAATAGGAGCGGAGCGAACAGCGGCGCGCCATGGATGAGCCGCTCTGCAAACGTGTCGCCGGGGCGGCCGAGGTCCGCGGACAGGTGCAGCACAAACCCGGCGACGCCAACCAGCGCCTGCAGCGCCAGCACCCCCAGCGTGACGCGCTGCAGGCCGCGCTCGCCGGGGCGCAGGGTGGCGACAAGGAGGAAGCTCGTGCCGAACGCCGCCGCGCCGACCGAGACCCACTCTGCCGGGCGGGCGAAGCCGTTCTGCGCATGATCGAGCAGGCACAGGCCGAGGTTGCCGGCAAATCCGCCGAGCGCGAGGAACAGCACCCAGCTGGCCCACTCCGGGTCCTCGGCGCGCTGCATCCGTGACAGCAGCAGCAGCAGCCCGACCCCGACATAGGCCAGCGGCGCGATGAACGGCGCCGCATAGACCAGGTTGGTAAGCGTCTGCCGCTCGAAGAACGCGCTCGCCAGGTGATAGATCATGCCGCTTACGCCCAGGAGGATGGCGCACCCGCCGATGAATAGCGCCAGCCGCCGGGTCGCCTGACGCTGCCGCGCGCTCACCAGGCCGGGCAACAGCAGCAGCGCCGCCAGGGCGGAAAAACCAAGCGGGATGAACTCCTCCAGGCGCGCGTAGCTGTTCTCGGCGTGGGCGAGCGCGATGTCGACGCCCAGGAACGCCAGGTTCGACCAGATGAACGCCTCGACGGCGTACGCGGGAGTGAGGCGCGCGAGCTTCACGGCGTCTTGCCGGGCGCGGCAGGGGGAGGAGCTCCGGCCGGGGCGCTCTTGGCCGCCGCGCGCAGCGCCTTGGCCTGCTCATCGATCTCGACCCGGGTCTTCAGGAGTTCATAGTTGCCGTGCCACTGGACGAAGTCCGCTCCGCCCATGAACGCGCCGTGCTTGGCGGTGCGGCCGTAGTAGTGCCACAGATCGAACTCGGCGAACTCGATCGGCTCGTCGAAGGGCTGCGGCGAAAGGAGTCCCTCCGCGCGCAGCTGGGCGACGACGGCGGTGGCGGCCTTTACTTTCTCATTGGTGGCCTGCAGCACCGCTTCGGCCTGCGCGTAAAACTCCTTGATGCGCGAGCTGGCGTGGCACTTCGTGCAGATCTCCTGCATCTCGATCTGGCCGCGCGAGTAGCCCGGCCGCTTGGCAGAGACCGGCGCGAACAGATAGTACGAGAGCCGCTCGGTGACATCGTGCGTGACCTTGGCGCCTTCGAGCCCGCTCAGGTGGCAGGTCGCGCAGGTGGGAACGGACATGTCGGCGGTGGTAAGGCGCTGCGGCTCGGCGTGCAGGTTGAGGCTGCTCTGCTGCGCCGCGAAGAGCGCGCCGTGCTTGGACTCACCGTAGATCTCGACTTGGGAGTGATCCGGACCCATGTGGCACTGACCGCAGGTCGACGGCTCGCGCGCCAGCGCCACCGATGCCGAGTGGCGCGCGTGGCAGCTGGTGCAGCTCCCAAAGGAACCGTCGGCGTTGGGCTTGCCGACGGCGTGGCAGGCGTTGCAGCCGCTGACCACCGCCGCCGCCCCTTCTGCCGTGCCGATCGCCATCGGCGGCCGGTTGATCGTGCCGGGGTGGAAGCGCTCGCCCAGCTCGAGCTGCTCCTTGGAAAAGTCCTTGGCTCCGTTCACCGCGGCCCAGGACGGACCGGCGTGGCGGCTGCGCGCGAACTGCTCGTACTCCCGAGCATGGCACTCGGCGCAGTTCTTGGCGGTCGGGCGGCGGGCGATGGTAAAGCCGTTGTGGCTCATCGACTCTTGTCCCGCTGCCGGCTTGTGGCAGTCCAGGCAGTTGACTCCCTTGTGCGCGTGGTGGCTGCGCTCGAACTGGACGACGACGGCCGGGGTGGCCTTGCGGTGGCACTCGGCGCACTTCCCGGTCGCCGCGACCAGGGCCGGCGAAGGCTGATCGCGCTCGCGGCTGGGCCGCCTGGCGTTTACAAGGAGCGCGGCGACGATGAGCGCCGTGCCGAGGAAGACCGCGATGAAGACGGAGCGGAACGCCATGATGAGCAGACCATAACACGATTCCACCGGCACTTCTTCAGGCCGCGGCACTCGGCACAGAGAAGCGCAGCGTGAATCACCGCGCGGCTCGACAGGAGGTCAGCTGGGGCGCGGCGTCCACGGCGTCCACTCCATCTGCGCGGCGATGCGGGCGGCGACTTCCGCGCCCATCAGGCGCTCGACCAGGTGCAGACCGAGGTCGATTCCGCTCGTCACGCCGGCCGCGGTGATCGTCTGTCCGGTGTCCACCACGCGCTCGCGCACGGTCTCGGCGCCGCAGTGCGCCAGCTCGTCCAGCGACTTGTGGTGCGTGGTGGCCCGCAGCCCGCGCAGGCGGCCCGTCTTGCCGACGAGCAGCGCGCCGGTGCACACGGTGGCGAGCAGCCGGTTGCGCGGGTAGCCGTCGAGCCAGGCCGTAACGTCCGCATCCTCTTGCAGCTCGCGCGTGCCGGGGCCGCCGGGGACGACGACCAGGTCGAACTCCCGCAGGTCCGGCCGTACCCGCGCGACCTCGACCAGCGCCCCATCGGCGCCGTACACGCGGGTTCCCTGCAGGCCCACCACCTCGCAGAGGTGGGTGGGATCAAAGCCCATGACAGAGATCCGGCGCAGCGGATCCCACACTCCCACCAGGTCGAGCAGAGTCATCCCCGGGAAGGCGACCAGCGCCACCCGAGTGCCTCGCACGGCGTCCGGTGCCGCGGTCATTGTCGCGACGGGCCACCTGCCGCGCACTGCATCCTCGGGGACTGCGCCGTAGACATGCGGCATGGGTCCGCGTGATGAAGGGGCCTCACGCAGCGGCGCCGCGATCCGGCGCGGATCGAGCTGCAGCGCTTCAAGCGGTGCTCCGGCAGAAAAATAGAGCTCGGCGCTCCGCTGCACTTCGTCGCGATACGAGCAGTGGATGAAGCCCTCGCGAGCCAGGGATGCCGGACGAAGCTCGCCGCCGGACCAGGAATCGGCGGTAATCAGGTGATACAAGAAGCGCATGCGGCGAACTGTCTCATAACTCCCACGCTGACGAGGGGTGAATTCACGGGCGCGCTTGTGCGCCGCTGTATTCTGGTTGGCGATGATCTCCGAGAGCTGTTGTATAGGACTTTAGGGACCAGTCGCTGCAACGCCGCCATCGAACCGGCGGACTTTCCGCAGGGCAAGATGGTGGTGTGGGCCAACGCTGCCAATGACATCTGGCTCGCCGGCGCCGGCGGCAAGATCGTGCACTGGGACGGAGCGGTCTATACGAAGGTGCCGCTGCCGGCAGCCCTTGTGCAGGCGCCGCCGGACTGGAACGCGATACTCGGCGACGGCCCCGATATCTGGCTCGCCGGCAGCAAAGGCGCCGTCGCCTACTGGACGGGCGGCGTGCTGAGCGTCGTCCCGCTCCTAAAGCCAATGACGACGGACTGGCGCTCGATGGGGCTCGCCGACGTGGGCGCCGGGACGATAGTGCTGGCGGGGACCAATCGGGTCATCGGGGTCGCGGATGCGTTCGCGGGGGTCGCTCCGCTGGCTTTCAGCTGCGGCGCGGTCACTCCGCCCGGAGAGCTGACCTCCATCGGCTGTCCGGCGGGCGGGTCCCTGGGCCGCTGTTTCTTTACGACCGACAGAGGCGGCATTGCCGCGCTGCAGCTGAATACGGCGGGGATGCCGCAGTGCCGGAACGTCACCAGCCCGACGACCAAGGCGCTCCTCGATGTGTTCGTCGGCGTGAACCTTACCTCCCAGGCGTATGACGTCCGCATCGTCGGAGCGGGCGGCCTCGCCTTGCGCGCCACCACCCCGATCCTCGCGACGACGGATCCGAACTTCACGGCGGCCAATACAGACTACTCTTCATTCATTCCCCCGAGTGCGCGCGTCGATCTCAACCGGGTCGGCGGCACCTCACTCGACGAGCTGTGGGTCGCCGGTCAGGGCGGCGTCCTTTTGCGCTGGCAGAATACGGCCGCCGGCATGCCTCCGGGGGCGCCCTTTGCGCCGTCACCGACCGGCACCACCGCCGACCTGGGCAGCCTCTCGAGCTTCGGCGCCAATCTGCTCTTCAGTGGCGCGAACCGCACACTCGGCTACATCGGGCAGCTGTTCACGCCGAACTGAGCCCGGCCGGTTGCGCGCAAGCGGCGCAGAGCCAGCGCCAAAAGCCAGTAAAAGCAAGGAGCTGGGCGCCGCGCCGGGTGCGTCGTTGCCGGGCAGCCGGCGCCGCGGCTATGATGATGACATATGTCGACCGAGGAGCCGCCCCCGCCCGAGCGCCTTGGGCCCTACCGCATCATCAGGCAGATCGGCCAGGGCGGTATGGGTGTGGTGTACGAAGCCGTACATGAGGGAATCTCCCGGCGCGTCGCGATCAAGCTTCTGCGCAGCGAGTACGCGCACAACTCCCAGGTGGCGCAGCGCTTTTTCAACGAAGCGCGGGCCGCGAATCTGATCGAGCATCCGGCCCTTGTGCAGATCTCGGAATTCGGTCAGCTTCCCGATGGCTCCACCTACCTGGTGATGGAGCTCCTCAAAGGTGAGAACCTGGCGCGGCGGGTGCGCCGCGTCGGTGCGCTGCCCCTATCGTGGGTGCTGCGGATTGGCTGTCAGCTTGCAGAGGCGCTGGACGCGGCGCACCAGAAGAGCATCGTGCATCGGGACTTGAAGCCCGAAAACGTCATGCTGGTGTCCGACTCTGCGGTGGCGGGCGGCGAGCGGGTCAAGCTGCTCGATTTCGGCATCGCCAAGCTCGCCGAGGCGGGGCCGAACCGGACGGCGACCAGCGCGCTCATGGGAACGCCCAAGTATATGTCGCCGGAGCAGGCGCGCGGCGCGGGCAGCGTCGATGAAAAGACCGATGTCTATGCGCTGGGGGTGATGCTGTTCGAGCTCCTGACCGGGCGGCCGCCGTTTGAAGGCGAGTCGGGTGAGCTCATCGCGCAGCACCTCTACGTACCGGCGCCGCAGCTCACCAGCCTGCTGCCGACTGTGCCTGCCGGCGTGGCGCAGCTCATCGGGCGGCTGCTGGAAAAGGACAAGCTGCAGCGCCCGACGATGGCGACCGCTCATCACGAGCTGCAAGAGCAGCTTGGTCTGCTCCACGATCAGGAGCTGGTACCGGCGGCGCCGGGAGCGCCGGGGACATCGGCGCCCCAGCTCGCGCTGGCGGAGCTGGGGCAGTCGCTGCCGCCGCGCAAGGATCACTCGACGCTCGGCTTCTCGACCGGCCAGCTCTCGCAGACGCGCAAGCGGGCATCGCTCATCGGGGCCGGAGTCGTCGTAGTGCTTGTGGGAATCGGCGGCTGGGGGCTTTTCCGCGGCGGACAGAAGGATGCGGAAAAGACCGCTGCCGCAGCGCTGCCAACCGCCCCCGCGGCCGGCGGCCAGCAGCCCGACGCGCCGACGAAGCGCTCGCACTGGTCGATCCGGACGACGCCCCCCGCCGCGCAGGTCCTTCGCGCGGCGGATCAACATGAGCTCGGACAGACGCCGTGGTCTTTCGAGCCGCCGGCCGGTTCCGGCGATCAGGCGTTCATCGTACGGCGCAAGGGCTACCACGATCAGACGCTGCACTTTCACGCCGACGCCGACTCGGACCAGGCGGTGGTCCTGGAACGGAAGCTGGAAGCGAAGAAGGACGCCCATGCCAAGCCCGCGGCCAAGATCGGCTCGACCTCCGCTCCGCTCTTTACTCCCAAGACCTGGATGAGCAAGTAGCTCTGCATTTTTCCGCCGATTTTCCGGCCCGCTGCAGCTGGGCGATTTCACGGCGCAAAAGAAATCGGTTATCGGTCGCGGGGACTGGAAGCAGCGCGGCGCCCTGGCGTGGTGGCAGAGGCGCGCAGTGAGCGCGGACGCTCGCTAGGGAGGACTCTGTAGCGACCGGCCGGCTCGCAGTCTGGACAGAGGACTGGCGATGCGGAGGCCCGATCAGTCCTTCTTGGGACCGCCCGCCTGTCTGGCGCGGCGCGGCGCCTCGCTGCCGGCGCGGTTGCGCGCGCCGCGGGTGCTGCGAAACTGCTGATAGTCGATCTTCACGCCGGCGTGCGCGAGGAAGTCGATGAAGCGCTGATAGTCCTGGCTGGAGACGCCCAGACGGCTGGCGGCGCGCGAGTAGAAGCCGCCGGTCTCGGCGAGCGCGCGGCGGACGAGCTCCTCCAGCTGGTGCAGCGGCAGCTTGCGGATCTTCCACAGCGGCCACACGGTGTCCCAGAACCAGCCGTCGGGGGCGGGGTCCGGGCACTGCGGCAGCGGCGCGACCGCTGTCTGCCCCCAGCCGTCTTCGGCCTCCAGCGCCCGGCGCACGTCATCGGCGAGGAGCTCGTCGGGGCGCCCGTAAAGCGCCAGGGCGCGCAGGACCACCGACTCGAGCTGGCGGATGTTGCCCGGCCAGTGGTAGGCGCACAGGGCCTCGGCGACTCCCTTGCCGATCGGGACCTCGCCGCGGCCCATGCGGGCGATGATGTGGCGCAGGAGCAGCGGGATGTCCGAGGTGCGCTCGCGCAGCGGCGGAATCCGCACCACCAGCGCCGAGAGGCGGTAGTACAGATCCTCGCGGAAGCGGTTGGCGCGGATCTCGCCCACCAGGTCCTTGTTGGTCGCCGCCAGCACCCGGACGTTGGTGCGGATCGGCTCCTCGCCGCCGAGGCGGCTGAAGTCGCGCTGGCTGCTGCGGCCGAGCACGCGCAAGAGCTTGACCTGGACCTGCGGCACGATGTCGCCCACCTCGTCGATGAACAGGGTCGACTTGTGGGCGGTCTCGAAGCACCCCTTGCGGCGCGAGGTGGCGCCGGTGAAGGCGCCGCGCTCGTGGCCGAAAAGCTCGCTCTGGATGAGGTTCGGATCGCCGCCGAGCGCCGCGAAGTTGGTCGCGATCATCGGCCGCGGGCGGCGCGGCGAGGCGTGGTGGATGGCGTGCGCGATCATCTCCTTGCCGGTGCCGGTCTCGCCGATGACCAGGACCGTGTCGTCCTCGCGGGCGGCGACGCGCTCGATGGTCCGGTAGACCTCGCCCATCGGGCCGCGCGGGTCGCCGATGAGGTTGCCGAAGAAGTACTCCAGGTCCTCGGCGTGGCCGGTGCGGTCGAAGCCGAACTCGCGGCGCTGCTGGCGCGCCACGTCGCGCTCGTGGCGGGCGCGCAGCGAGTCGATGAGGCGCGCGTTGTCGACCGCCAGCGCCACCTGATCGGCGAAGATCTGGAAGCGGTTGATGTCGTCCTCGGTGAAGTAGCCGCGGGTGTGGCTGGAGGCCAGCGCCACGCCGAACGTCTCGCCGCGCAGGCGCAAAGGGACGCCGATCTCCGAGCAGATCGACGGGTCGGCGGGCAGGTAGAACGCCGCGGTGCGGGTGTCCGAGGCGACGTACGGCTCGCCCGAGCGCAGCACGTGGGCGACGATCGACGAGTTCGCCTCGGCGGTCTCCTCCAGCGGGATGAACTGCGGCAGGACGGCGGTGCCGCCGTAGCCCAGGACCTCGCTCAAGAGCAGCCGGCCGGTGTCCACGTCCTGCAGCGCGATGACCCCGGCGTTGGCCCCGAGGAAGCGGATCATCTCCTCGGTCACCGTCTGTAGCAGCGGCGCGAGCGAGCGCCCGGAGTTGCGGAACAGCTCCTGCAGATACAGAAACGACGCCGCGTGCCGCCGCTCGGGACGGATCTTGTCGAGCGAGGTGGCGAACGCGTCGGCCAGGTGGCGCACGAAGGCCCGCGACGGCGCCGACGGCTGGCTGCGGTGGAAAAGGACCAGCGAGCCGACCACGCGGCCGGCCGGCTCCAGCGGCACCGTCTCGATGAACGCCGGCCCCGCCGGCTCGCGCGCCTTGCGGGCGCCGTTGCCGGCCAGCCGCTGGGTGAGAAGCTCCAGCTCGGTGTAGGTGCCGCCGGTGGGGATGACCGCCTCGGCCATCCCGGCACACAGCGCCGCCAGGTGCGAGCCGCCGAGCGGCACCGTCTGGCGATTGAACTCGCACAGCGACTCGCCGTCGCGCCGCTGGATGATGAGCACCGACATCGTGTCGTCGGTCACCGCGAACACCGCGGCGAGCGTCACCTCGGGCAGCAGCGCCAGGCAGCCGGTGGTGAAGCTGTCCGACAGCTCCAGCTCGGTGATCCAGCGCAGGCGCTTGGCGAACTTCTCGTGCTCGCGCTGCGCCCGGGCGCGCTCCAGCTCGGCGGCGGCGGTGCTGCACAGGGCGGTGAGGTCGCGCGCGCTCGCCTCATCAAGGCGCGGTGCCTCGGTGCTGCACAGGAGCACCAGCCGCCCGAGCGACCGCTCGCCGGGCAGCGGCAGCAGGCGGTGCTCGCTGATCCCGACCTGCTGCATCGCCCACCGCTCGGCCTGGCTGACCCGCTCGCTGCTCAAGGCAAGCAGGCTCAGAAGGTGGGCCTTCTCGACGACCGCGTGGCCGCCGCGCGCCACCTCTTCCAGCGACCGGGTGAGCGGATCTTCGATCTGCAGGCTCGCCCCCCAGCCGCGCGGCAGGAGCGGGAGGACGCGGGCGAAGAACGCCGCATACGCTTGATCCGGTACAGGCTCGTTACCGCGCCGAGGAACTTCCATGGCCCAATCCTTTGCGGATTTTCAGCATTTTGGAGAATTTTTTCCGGTTTTTTTATTTCTCGTTGCGCGGACTTTTTTTCGTTCCTTTTGGGCCATTCCTTTGCTCATTTTTCTTCCCTTTTGGCGGCACTTTTCGGTCCCCCTGCAGGGCCTTTGAAAGTAGCGATTTCGGCTTGCGAGTCAGCGACGAGAAATTACCTTTTCCTAGAGCTGTTCTAAAGGCAAAAAAAGACCTCCCGGACGGTGTCAGACCCGCAGGTTATAAGAAGAACAGTCGACACGGAAAGGGTGCAGAAAATGACCTCCAAATTCCCTGTATTTTCGCGGCGGTTTTCGGTTCTGTATGTGGTGCTGCGCGCCCTGTCCAAGGGGCTCGGGCGCGCGGCCCGGGCGGTGCTGCGCGGGCTCGGCGAGTTCCTGCTGATCTCGGGCAGCTATCCGTCGCTGACGCGCGACCCGGGCATCGCGGCCTTTCGCCTCCTGGAGGGCCACCCGCGACGGTCCCGGCCCTTTCGCGAGTCCGCCGTCACCAGCGGACTCGCGAACACCCCGCACCTGCAGTTCGGCGCTTTTTGGTAGTCGCCGACGGAAGGCGCCGCAGCTCCGCTTTGCCGACCGGCCCGCGCTGACGGCGAAGCGAGAGCCCGCGGCGCCGCTGCAACTGCCCGGGGGACGGCGGCGCAAGCTGCAAGAGCGGCAGTCGCCCGACGCCACGCCGCGTCGGCTGGGCCGCAAGACGCTGGTCAGCGAGCACGCGCGCCGCTGACCGGCGGGCGCTCCCGGGATGGGGGAGCCGGCCAGAGCTTGGCCAGAGCTTAGCCAGAGCTTAGCTAGACCAGGCCCTTGCGCAGGCGGGTCGCGGCCTCGTGCAGGATCTCGTCTTCCTTGGCGAAGCAGAAGCGCAGGATGGTCTCGCCGATGGGGTCGCGGTAGAAGCTGGCCCCCGAGACGCTGGCCACCCCGACCCGGTCCAGGAGCTTCATCGCCGCGCCGCGCGCGGTCGGCTCGCCGAGCTTTCGCGCGTCGCAGAGGACGTAGTAGGCCCCCTGCGGCAAGTAGGGGGTCAGCCCGACCTCGGCAAGGGCGCCGCACAGGATGTCGCGCTTTTTCTGATAGGCGGCGGACAGGTCGGCGAAGTAGCTCGCCGGCAGCTCGAGCAGCCCCGCGAGCGCGCCGTGCTGCAGCGGCGTGGGGGCGCAGACGTAGAGCAGGTCGTGGGCGATGACGATGCGCGCGATCGCCGCCGCCGGGGCGGTCAGGTAGCCGACGCGCCAGCCGGTGATCGAGAACGTCTTGGACAGCCCCGAGACGGTCACGCAGCGCTCGCGCATGCCGGGCCGGCTGGCGAGCGGCACGTGCTGGCGGCCGTCGAACACGATGTGCTCGTAGATCTCGTCGGTGAAGGCGATGAGGTCGTGGCTGCGGCAGAAGTCGGCGAGAAGATCCAGCTCGCCCAGGGTCAGCACCTTGCCCAGGGGATTGCTCGGGGTGCAGACGACCAGGCCGCGGGTGCGCGGGGTGACGTAGCGGGCCAGCACCTCGGCGTCGAGCCGCCAGTCGGGCGGCGTCAGCGGCACCAGCACCGGCACGAGACCCAGCGCGACCAGGGTGTTGTAGTGGTAGCCGTAGTACGGCTCGAACAGGATCACCTCGTCGCCGGGGTCGCACAGCGCGAGGATCGCGGCAGCAAAGCCGCCGGTGGCGCCGCTGGTGATGGCGATCTCGGTCTGGGGATCGTAGGCAAGGCCGTAGCTGCGCTCGATCTTGCGCGCCACCGCGGCGCGCAGCTCGGGCACCCCGGCGGGCGGCGCGTAGATGGCCTTGTGCTCGGCGATCGCCGTGGTGGCGCCGGCGGCGACCGGCAGCGGCGTCGGCAGGTCGCAGACCCCCTGCCCGAGGTTGATGCCGCCCACCGCCTGACAGGCGAGCGACATCGCGCGGATATCCGAGATGGCGAGCGAACTTAGGCGGGCCCCAGTGTTCATCCGCGCAGTCTACCACGACTGGCGGCCGGTCCCTGCGCTTCGCGACGGCTTCGCGCCGCTTAGTACAGCGCCCCGCAAATGCGTGACCACCCCGAATTTCACGCTGCCCGA
>DAOMZC010000016.1:0-22459 GCA_035437965.1 Pseudomonadota bacterium | reverse complement strand
GCCGGGGGCGGCGTCGGGGCGGGCGGCGGCGGCGGGGCCGGGGGCCGGAGCATGCTCCCGTCTTTTGCACGACGGCGAATGACCGTGTCGGACAGGCGCTCCTGGACCGTGTTCTCCTGGCGCTCTTTGTCGATCGCACGGCGAATCCGCAGCACGTCCTCGGGCTCGAGGCGTGACATGTGGTTCTTCGCTTCGATGCCCAGGGCTCGGATTTTGGTGACCAAATCCTTGTTGACGATCCCGAGCTCTTTGGCCAGCTCGTAGATAGGGACCTTGGCGCCTGGAATCCCGGTTCCCATGCTCTCGGTGTTCATGAATGGTTGTCCTGGTTCTTGACCCTCGCCGGGGTGTTCACCGCGAGGAAGTCTGGGGCGGTGCCCGACTCACGCGGGCTTGTCCGCCCTGGCAGGCCAAGCTCGCTTAGCACTGCGGCATCACTTACGACAACTTTACGGCGCAGCGATCGCGCAAAGCCTCCGCGCAGCGCCGCCTGTAGACACTCGCGCCTGCGATGAACGTAGACCCCGCGGCCCGACCCGCGGCCCCCGCTGTCAAAGCGCAGCCGCCCCGCCGCGTCGGCCACCGCCCGCTGCAGGTTGCTCTGCAGATCGGTCTGTTTGCAGCCGACACAGGTCCGGATCGGCGCCGCGACGCACGCGCCGGACTGGCCTTTATCTATGGAGAGCGGGGCAGTCTGCATGAGCTGGTTTTAGCGTAGCGAACGCTTCTCCTGCGCGAGCTGGCGGCGCACCTTGCGCTTGACCTCGCGCGCTTCGTCGAGGGTAAGGTCAGCGGCCCGCGCCAGGCGCTCCTCGTCTTCTTCGTCCATCGACTCCAGCGACGTGTAGCCGGCGTCCTGCAGGCGGGCGGCGATCTCGGGATCGAGCCCGCTCAGGCCGCCCTTGGGCGCGGCGGAGCGGACGGCGATCGGCTGCTCGGGCGGCCGCTCGGTGGGGCGCTCGGGAGGCTGGGGGCGCTCGGGCAGCGGGCGCGGCGCCGAGCGCGACAGGCCCGAGTTCACCTCGGCGCTGGCCCGCACCGCGCGCTCGGTGCGCTCGGACAGCGGCGGCTCACCGCGCTTCCTGCGCTCCTCGTTGACGTACTGCAGCGCCCCTTCCTTGAGGCGCAGCGCGCCGGCCTCGCCGCCGACGCCGGGCACGCCCTTGAGCTCCTCGATGCGCGCCTCGGCGACATCCTGCGCCGACCGCCAGCCGAGGCGAAACAGGGTGCTCGACAGCTCGTCGGACGAGCCCTCGAGCTCGGCGAGCACGCGGCGCTCCACGCCCTCGAGCTCCTTGACCCGGCTCTCGGCGTGGATGTCGATCCGCCAGCCGGTGAGCTGCGACGCCAGGCGCACGTTCTGGCCCTTCTTGCCGATCGCCAGGCTGAGCTTGTCGTCGGGGACGATCAGCTCCATGGTGTGGTTCTCGGCGTCGATGACCACGCGTGAGACCTCGGCCGGGGCGATGGCGTTGCAGACAAAGCGCGCCGGATCGTCGCTGTAGGGCACGATGTCGATCTTCTCGCCGCGCAGCTCCTGCACCACCGCCTGCACCCGCGAGCCCTTGATGCCGACGCAGGCGCCCACCGGATCGACGTCGCGATCGCGCGAGCTGACGGCAATCTTGCTGCGCGAGCCGGCCTCGCGGGCCGAGGACTCGATGCGCACGATCTTCTCGTAGATCTCGGTGACCTCCTGCTCGAACAGCTTCTCGAGCAGGCCCTTGTGGGCGCGCGACAGCACGATCTGCGGGCCGCGCGCGTTCTTCTCGATGTCGACGACGAAGGCGACGATGCGGTCGCCGATGCGGTAGTTCTCGCGCGGGACCTGCTCGCGCACCGGCAGGATCGCCTCGGTCTTGCCGAGGTCGACGATGATGTTGCCGCGCTCGAAGCGGCGGACGATGCCGGTGATGAGCTCGCCCTTGCGGTCGCGGTACTCGTTGAACGTGTTCTCGCGCTCGGCCTCGCGGATGCGCTGGATGATGACCTGCTTGGCGGTCTGGGCGGCGATGCGGCCGAAGCGCTTGACGGTGTCGTGGAGGTCGAGGATGTCGCCGTACTTCTGCTCTTGCTCGTCGGCCTTCTCGACATCCGAGTCGGCATAGAAGATCTGGAACAACAGCTCGTCGCCGACCTCGGCGCGCAGCCCCTGGCGATCGGCGTCCGCCTTGGCGATGTCGCGCCCGCGCACGCCGGCCTGCTCGGTGACAATGCAAACCTGAAACAGGTCGACCTGTCCGCTCTCCTCGTTGAACTGCGCCTCCAGCTCACGTTCGAGGCCAAAGACCTTCTTGGCGGCCGTCAGGATGGCCTGCTCGAGAGTCTGGACGAGGACCTTTTTATCGATCCCTTTGTCCTTCCCAACTTGCTCGAGCACCATCGAAAGGTTCGGTTGCATTCGTCTTTCCCTTACCAGTTATCAGCAGCGACACCGATATCTCCCCGCGCCCATGAGACCATGAAAGCTTCGGGGGTCGGATGCTCCTTCTTGATCTTCGGCCTGTTTATAAGCCTGCTCACAAGACTCGGCAGGAGCTGCCAGCTACGTCAGTCGTCTTTATTTGTTGTTCGTCGTCTTCTTCTTGCCCAGGCCGCAGGGGGCGGGCCGTGCCTCGTTGGCCCGCTGGGGCCGCGGATATCTTTATAGATCCAAGGTCCTTAGAAAAGGGGCGATAGGTTTGCCTTCTCGATCTCGGCGAGGTGAAGCTCGACCGGACCGCTGCTCTCATCGATAAGGCGGACGATTTCGCCGGCTCCCGTTTCGGCTGTCGTTCCGGCCGCCGGGCCGGCCGCCGGGCCGGCCGCCGGGCCGGTCACCGACTCGATCTTGCCGACGAAGTTGCGCTGCGGGGCGACGCCGGGCTTGGGGGTCGGCAGGCCCTTTTCGGTCTGCGGGGCGCTCGGGCGCAGGCGAATCTTGGCGCGCTCGCCGACGAAGCGAACAAAGTCGGCGCTGCGCTTGAGCGGCCGGTCGATCCCCGGCGAGCTCACCTCGAGGCTGTACTCGCCCGGCAGCACGTCATTTACATCGAGCAGCGCTGAGACCTCGCGCGAGACCCGCACGCAGTCCTCGTGCGACACATAACCCTGGCCGGGCAGGCGGTCGATGATCAGCCGGAACACATTCCCGACCTGCTCGCGGCCCCAGGCCACCGAGACGAGCTCGTAGCCCTGCGCGTCTACCGCGGGCCGGAGCAGGTCTTCCAGGGCTTTGAGGTCTATCGGCTTCATCGTCGGGCTTGCTCGCTAGCTAGGTTTCTCGTCGGAGGTTTCGGTTTTTCGGAGCAGGCCCTGGGCCTGCTGGGCTCGTAAATCGGCAAGTCGCAAAAAAAAAGGCAGGTCCGGAGGACCCACCTTTCGTGGCTTCCTACCAAAAATGTACTTTCGTCCATACCACTTTCTAAACGTCTCTGGCAAGAGTGATGCAACTGCCAGGCCCGGTCTTAGGAGGCTACCAGGCTAGCGGCCAAAAAGCTTGCCCGACGGCTTGCCTATAGGCGCATGGTACCGCGCAACCTCGATTGACCCTGCGCTGCTTACTATGCGAAATTCTGCAGCTCTTGGCTACTTATTGCCGCCAAGCCGGCAGCCGGCGCGGGGGCGGGACGGGCCCGGGGAGACTCGACCCGGCAGCGCGGGCGCGCGAGCGTTTAGCCGGCGAACGATTTTTTTTTATGTTAGAGGTTCGAAGCCATGCCCCTTGAGACCCGTGAAACCCGAGAACTCCTGGAGTCCCTCGGAGTGCGCCTCGACGCCCTCCGCGGGCATCTTTGACGTCGAGAAGCACCGCGTTCGCCTGCTCGAGATCGAGGGCCTGTCGTCCGAGCCCGGCTTCTGGAACGAGGGGGCCAAGACCAAGGCCCAGGCGATCCTGAAAGAGCAGGCGAGCCTCAAGCGGACGGTGGGCGAGTGGGACCGCCTCGCCCAGAGCCTGGCCGACGGCCGGGTTCTGCTCGACCTGGCGATCGAGGCCAACGACGAGCCGACGTTCGTCGAGGCGCAGGCCCAGAGTCGGGCGATCGCCCAGGCGATCGAGCAGCTTGAGCTGTCGCGCATGCTGTCCGGCGAGCAGGACCACACCGACGCCCTGGTGTCGATCAACGCCGGGGCCGGCGGCGTCGATGCCCAGGACTGGGCCGACATGCTGCGCCGGATGTACTACAAATGGGCCGAGCGCGGCGGCTACACCATAGAAGAGCTCGATATGCAGGAGGGCGAAGAGGCCGGCATCAAGAGCGTCAGCTTCGCGGTGCGCGGCCCCTCGGCGTTCGGCTACCTGCGCGCCGAGGGCGGCGTCCATCGCCTGGTGCGCATCTCGCCGTTTGACGCCAACGCCCGCCGCCACACCGCCTTTGCCAGCGTGTTCGTCTACCCCGAGATCGACGACTCGATCGAGGTCGACATCCGCGACGAGGACCTCGAGGTCCAGACCATGCGCTCGGGCGGCGCCGGCGGCCAGCACGTCAACAAGACCGAGTCGGCGGTGCGGCTCATCCACAAGCCGACGGGCCTGGTCGCCAAGTGCCAGTCCGAGCGCTCGCAGCACAAGAACAAGTCGACCGCGATGAAGATGCTGCGGGCGATGATCTACAACATGAAGCTGCGCGAGCAGGAGGCCAAGATGGACGAGGTCCACGGCCTTAAAAAAGCGATCGAGTGGGGCAGCCAGATCCGCTCCTACGTGCTGGCCCCCTACAGGCTGTGCATCGATCATCGCACCGAGCTCAAGGTCAGCAACGTCGACGGTGTGCTTAACGGCGACCTCGATCAGTTCATCCGCGCCTACCTCATCCAGAGTGTCGGTACCGGCAGCGCTGCGTAAACTAGCCCATAGCTTCTTCGAGCAAGCACCCCCCACATGAAGACCAATAAGACCCAAGACCCAAGGACCCAGGACTCGGCGGGCCCCGCCGCAGGCCCAGCAGGCCAAGAAACCAGCGACCTCGAGGGCCAGATGGCAGAGCGCCGGCGCCTCGTCGCCGAGCTGCGCGCCGCCGGGGTGAACCCGTTCGCCAACGACGCCCGGGTCCGCCACGCGATAAGCGAGCTGCCGGGCGAGACGGCCGAGGAGGTCGCGACGCTGCCGCTCGACTCCGAGCTTCAGCCGGATGCGGCGGTCTACGCGGTGGCCGGCCGGCTCTTGCAGATAAACGACATGGGCAAGGCCAAGTTCCTGTTCCTGCGCGGCGATCGCGGGGCGATGCTGCAGCTGTACCTGCGCGCCGACAACGCCGAGGCGTTCAAGCTGTCCGAGCGGCTGCAGCTCGGCGACCTGGTGTGGGCGAGCGGGCCGCTGTTCCGCACCCGCAAGCAGAAGCGCGCCGTGCGCGTCGACGGGCTGCGCCTCCTGACCAAGGCGCTGCGACCGCTGCCCGGCAAGGCGCTACAGGAAGGCAGCAAGGTCAGCGACGACGACTGGCGCTACCGCTACCGCTACGCCGACATGATCGTCCACCCCGAGGTCGCCGACGTGTTCAGAAAGCGCGCCCGCATCGTCGCCGAGATCCGCCGCTTCTTCGACGCGCGCGGCTACGTCGAGTGCGACACCCGCATGCTGCTGCAGACCAACGGCGGGGCGACGGCGCGGCCGTTTCGCACCCACCACAACGCACTCGATCTCGAGCTGTACCTGCGCATCGCCACCGAGCTTGACCTGAAGCGCCTGGTGGTCGGCGGCCTGGAGCGCGTCTACGAGATCGGACGCCTGTTCCGCAACGAGGGCCTGTCGCGCTTCCACAACCCCGAGTTCACCACCATCGAGTTCTATCAGGCCTACGCCACCTACGAAGACCTGATGGACCTCACCGAGCAGCTGCTCGGCGGCGTGTGCGCCGCGGTAAATGACGGGCGCACGGTCATCGACTACCAGGAGTTCAAGGACGTGAACCTGGCGCCGCCGTACCGCCGGGCGACGATGCGCGAGCTCGTCGCCGAGGCGCGCCCGGATGCTCCGATCGCCGCTGGGGCCGGCCCGTGCACCGACGAAGAAGTCGCGGCGCTGCCCGCCTACGCGCGCGCGGTGCTCGGCGAGAAAGCCCCGGCCGACTACGGGCACGCGCTGGTCGCGCTGTTCGAGGAGTTCGTCGAGGCCAAGCTCGTGCAGCCGACTTTCGTCTGCCAGTTCCCCACCGCGGTCTCGCCGCTGTCGCGCAAGAACGACAGCGACCCGCGCTTCGTCGACCGCTTCGAGCTGTACGTCGTCGGCAAGGAGCTCGCCAACGCGTTCTCCGAGCTCAACGATCCCGAGGATCAGCGGGCGCGCTTCCAGGCCCAGCTCGACGCCAAGGCGGCCGGCGCCGCCGAGACCATGGACTACGACGAGGACTACTGCCGCGCCCTGGAGTACGGCCTGCCGCCGACCGCCGGCCAGGGCATCGGCATCGATCGGCTGGTCATGGTCCTGTGCAACCAGGCCTCGATCCGCGATGTAATCCCGTTCCCGCAGCTGCGCCCGCAGAGCGATGAGGCGGCCGGTCCGCGCCCGCCGGCCGGCGGGGCCAAGTAGCCGTGCAGCCGGAGTTCGAGCTGCTCATCGCCGCCCGCTACCTGCGCGCCGATCGCCCGCCGGCCTCGATCCACCGGCTGCGCTGGGCCACCTTCGGGCTCATCCTGGTGACCGCCGCGATCTACGGCGGCGACCGCCTGATCGAGTACTACATGCGCGACCACCTGAGCGAGCTCTTGTGGGATCTGCGCAGCGGGCTGCGGGTCGCCAAGTACGTGATCGTGGCGGTAACGGTGCTGGTCGCCTTCTTCCTGGAGCTCATCCGCCGGCTGACGATCTTTACCTCGATCTCGACCTTCGGGCTGTTCCTGGGGACGGCGGCGCTGGTGACCGCGCTGTCGGTGATGAGCGGCTTCGAGCAGGACTTGAAGGGCAAGATCCTCGGCACCCACGCCCACATGGTGGTGACCACTCCCGACCGCCAGTTCACCGACTATCGCGAGGTGCTGGCCAAGGTCGAAAAGGTCCCCGGGGTGCTGGCGGCGACGCCGTACCTGACCAGCGAGGTGATGATCGCCAGCTCGTCGAACCTGTCGGGCGTGGTCATCAAGGGCATCGATCCGACCACCGTGGGCAATGTCACGGAGCTCGTGAAGAACACCCAGCAGGGGTCGCTGGAAAACCTGCTGCACCCCGAGCTGCTGCGCCTGCTCGGCAGCGGCTCGGCGACGGTACCCGCGGGGCCGCCGCCGGGAGGGACCGGCGCGCTGGCCGCCCTGCCGGACGGGCTGGGAGGCCGAGATGGCGGTGCGGCGGACGCGGGGGCTGGTGCGCCCGACCTCGCCGCCTCAGGCAAAGCGGCTCCGGCAGCCAAAGCGGCCGCGAAGAAGCCCGCTCCGGAGGGGGCCGCGGACGAGGGCGCCGACCCGGCCGAGGATCCGTCGGACGAGCAGCTCGCCGAGAAGTTCGATGAGCAGTTCGCCGAGAAGAAGCGCCTAGAGCAGCAGAAGCCGCGCAGCGAGCGCAAGGTCCTGCCCGGCGTGGTCGTCGGCCGCGAGCTGGCCAAGAACCTGCGAGTTTTCGTCGGCGACGATGTCAACGTCATCTCGCCGATGGGCGACATCGGCCCCACCGGCCCGATCCCCAAGGCCAAGCCGTTCCGCACCGCCGCGATCTTCTTTTCCGGCATGTACGAGTACGACAGCAAGTACGTCTACATGGCCCTGCCGGCGGCGCAGAAGTTCCTCGGCCTCGCCGACGAGGTGACCGGCCTGGAGCTGAAGCTGCAGAACCCCGAGGACTCGGGCGCGGTGATGGAGCGGGTCAAGGCGGCCCTTGGCCCCGGGGGCTTCGAGGCCGCCGACTGGAAAGAGCTCAACCGCAGCCTGTTCTCGGCGCTGAAGCTCGAGAAGATAGCCATGTTCATCGCCCTGTGCTTCATCATCGTCGTCGCCGCGTTCTCGATCGTCAGCAACGGCATCATGCTGGTGCTCGAGAAGGGGCGCGAGGTGGCGATCCTCAAGTCGATGGGCGCCTCGGACGGGTCGGTGCAGCGGATCTTCGTGCTGCTCGGGCTTTACATGGGCGTGCTGGGGACGACGTTCGGGGTGCTCACGGGGTGCGGGGTGTGCTGGGCGCTCGACCACTTCGGGCTGCCGCTCGATACCGACGTTTATTACATCACCAAGCTGCCGGTGAACGTGAACCCGGGCGAGCTCCTGGCGGTGCTGTTCGCCTCGCTCTTGCTGTCGCTGCTGGCGACCTTGTATCCGGCGCGGCTGGCGGCGCAGCTGCGGCCGGTGGACGGGCTGCGCTAAGGCGGAAGGAGCGTCGATGGACGACCTGAAAGACGAGCGGATGAAGCGGCCGGCGCCGGTGCAGGTGCAGATAAACGGCACCGCCGGCCTCCTGCTGGTGCAGCTGATGACGGAGCTGCAGACGACCGACGGCGGCGGGGTGCTGGTGCGGGCGCTCGGTCTGCTCGATCTGGCGCTGCGCGCCAAGAAGACGGGCAAGGAGCTGTGCCTGGTCGACCCGGCGACCGGCCAGCGCAGCGACGTGGCGTTCTAGCCCTCGGCGCAGACGAAATACGAACCGGAGCGGGTCCTGTCACCTGCGGCACCCCGTCGCTGGCGCGCCGGGGTCCCCGCCTCCGGCGCCACCCGCTCCTAAGTGAAAGTTGCGGGCTTCAGCTTCTGGGAGATTGGCGAGCTAGCGGGAGGGGCGGGGGCGCTCGCCGGTGCGCCGCCAGTGGAAGTAGTCGGCGAGCACGGTGGCGTGATCGAAGGCCAGCGCGGGCAGCGAGTCCGCGGTGAAGACCCCGAGGTTCTTGGCGTCGTCGGCGGCGCGCGGCAGGCCGCGGGCACGGCCGACGAATACCGTCGAGACGGTGTGGCGCCGCGGGTCGCGCCCGGGATCCGAGTAGGTGAACAGCTGCTCGATGAGCTCGACCTGCAGCGAGGTCTCTTCCTCGGCCTCGCGCAGCGCGGCGCGGCTCAGCGGCTCGCCGACATCGACGAAGCCGCCGGGCAGCGCCCAGCCGAGCGGCGGGTAGCGCCGCTCGATGAGCACCAGCGCCGGACGGTCGGCCCGGTGCAGCGGGTGATCGACGAGCTCGATGATGCAGTCGACGGTGAGCGCGGGGAACGTGGTGGGGAGGGTCATCGCCCCGGCTACTTCTGCTTGGCGAGCTTGCTGCCCTTGAACTTGAAGACCTCGCTGCCGTAGCGCCACTCGGACGCCTTGGCGGCGCCCTTGGGCCCGGGGTCGCCGTCGTACTCGGGGAAGGCGTCCTCGTGGCTCTCGAAGACCTTCTTGCGGTCGCCCTTGAGCTTCTTGACCCACTTGGCGCGCGGCACGCCGCCGTCGCTGCCGCCCTTCTTCTCGGGGGTCGCGGCGGGCTTGCTGGCGGTCTCCGTCGGCTTGCCCGCGTCGGCCGCCGGCTTGCCTGTATCGGCCGCCGCCACCGCATCGCCGCCGCCGCGCGTCTTGGCGGCCTCGCACTCGGCCATGTCCTCGCGCAGCGGCCGCGCCTTGCCGGCGGTCAGCTCGAACTGCAGCGTCAGGTTGGCGCCCTGCGCCTCGGCGTCCTTGAACGCCTGGACGCAGGCGTCGGCGGCCGTGGCGAGCGCCTTCGGATCCGGCTTGGGCTGCGCGTTCAGGTCGGCGACCGCCTTATACGCCGAGCGCAGCTTGCCGACCCGCGGGGCGAGCGTGATCTTGGTCCGCAGGACATTGATCGCGCTGTCGAACTGGACGCGCGCCCAGTTGACGCGGGCGTCGCTCGGGGCCTTGTTCATGATGACCGTGGCCTGCCCGATCTTCGTCTCGGCATCGCCCGCCTGGCCGTTGTCGAGCTGCTTTTCGACGTCGTGGAGCAGCTTCTTGGCGTCGTGCATCGCGACTTCGCCGGGAGGGGCGCCGCTCTTGAGCTCGCCGTCGCAGCCCGGGAGGTCGGCGATGCGGCTGGTGCGCTTCCAGTTCTCGACCTTGCCGCAGCCGCGCTCGGGATCGCGCCACCACGGCTCTTCGGCGTGCGCCACAGTATCTGACAGGAGTACAAGCCCCAGGAAGGGCAGGGAAGCAAGAGAAAGCCTGACCATAGCCTATTAAGTGACCATGACCTACCCCTCTGGTCAAGAGGCCGGATGCGCTCCGAGGGACATAAGAAGAAAGTCAGGCGAGTCGCGCGGCGCGACTTTTACAGAAGCTCGGCGGCGCTTGCGGATAACTACTTTTTCGCCGCCGGGGGGGTCTTTTGCAGCGGGCAGCGGGCAACGGGCAATGGGCAATGGGCAACGGGCAGCGGGACCGCGCGCTTGCGGCAGCTAGTGGCCAACGAGGGGATTTAGCTGCCGCAGCGTCGGCGCCTGCGAGCAGGACTGCGACCTTGCCGGGTGGTCAGGGCTCGCCTTCATTGGCGCCGCTGCCGGGGCTGCCGGGGCGTCCCAGCCGGGACCGAAGTTTGGCAGCGGCACCCCGGGCAGGGGGCGATCGCTCAGCGGCTCGCCGGCCGTCGCGGCGGAGGTGCCCGCGCCGCCCGCCCGACTTGAGTTGTTCAAGATTGCCAGCAGCTGGGCGCGGACTTCGTAGGCGCTGGCCGGGCGCTCGGCGGGGTGGCGGGCGATGAGCCGGGTCATCAGCAGCTCCAGGGCGTCGGGCAGGCGCACGCGCGGGTTTACCTGCCGCGGCCAGCGCCGCTCGGCGTCGAGGTGGGATTTCATCATCACCGCCTGGTTGCGGCCGGGGAAGGGCAGCTCGCCGACGATGGTCTGCCACAGCAGCATGCCCACCGCGTACAGATCGCAGCGGCCGTCGACCGGCTCGCTGGCCAGGGTCTCGGGCGCGATGTAGGCGGGGGTGCCGAGCACGTCCGAGGCGCGGGTGCTCGGGCCGCACAGCCGGGCGACGCCGAAGTCGACGACCTTGACGAAGTCCGGATCGGCTTCGTCGCTCGGGCCGCGGCGCACGAGCAGGATGTTGTCGGGCTTGATGTCGCGGTGGACGATGCCGGCGGCGTGGGCCTCGCCGAGCGCGGCGCAGACCTGGGCCATGATGTGCAGCGCCCGCCGCGGGGCGAGGACGCCGCGCATCATGTCGTGGCTCAGCGGCTTGCCCGAAAGGAGCTCCATGACCAGGTAGGGCATGCGGGCCGGCGGCGGGGTGACCGCATAGTCATGGAGGGTGACCACGTGCGGGCTGCGCAGCTCGGCGACCATGCGCGCCTCTTGCAGGAAGCGCTCGCGCATGCGCGGGTCGGCCAGCGCCGAGCGGTTCAGGAGCTTGATCGCCACCCGCAGGCCGACCGCGACCTCCTCGGCCTCATAGACAGCGCCAAAGCCGCCCGAGCCCAGGCAGCGCAGCAGCCGGTAGCGGCCGCCGAGCAGCGCCTCGGCATCGCCCGTTGTCCCGGCGACCGGCGACGCCGCGCCGCCCAGGGCCGCCCGCTGCGCCGCCGCCGCGGCCAGCGCATCGGCCAGCGCCTGCGACGAGCCGAGCTCCGCGGCGTCGGCCAGCGCCTGCTCGTTGACCGTGAGCTCGGGCGCCGGCGGCGGCTGTGTCGGCAAGCGGGCGACCGAGATGCCTATCGGGGCCGCGCAGCGCCCGCAGAAGCGCGACTCCTCGTCGTTTGGGTAGTAACAAAAGGCGCAGTCCATCGGCCAGCGCAGGATAACAACCGAGCCGAAGCTGGCAATTTTCTTGGCCAAGCCGCCGGCCCCCGCGCCGCTGCCGCGCAACGCGGGGTGAGCCCTGCCGGGCGAACCGACTTCTAATCGGCGATTCCGGGCGGTTTTAGGCGGTTTTGGGCGACCTAGGCGACGTGGATCTGCATGGTGTTGGTCGAGCGGCCGCTGCGGAACGGGATCGCCATGGTGATGATGACCAGCTGGCCGGTTTTGACGATGCCGCGGTCGCGCAGGATGCGCAGCGTCTCGCGGATGAGGGCGCTCTCGGTGTCGACCTCGGGGGCGATCAGCGGCAGCACGCCCCAGTAGGCGGCCAGCTGCCCGTAGACCTCCTTGCTGCGCGTCATGCCGATGACCAGCGCCTCGGACCGGTACTCCGAGAGCAGGCGCGCCGCGCCGCCCGAGTCACTGATCGCGACGATCGCCGGCGCCTCGACCAGGCGCGAGGCGACCACCGCGGCGTGGGCCACGGCGTTGCTGGTGACGCGGATCATCGGCCAGTCGAGCAGGCGCATCTGCTTGTGGTAGCGGTCGCTCTGCTCGACCTCGCGGATGATGCGGTCCATGGTGCGCACGGCGAGCAGCGGGTAGCGGCCCGAGGCCGTCTCGCCCGACAGCATCACCGCGTCGGTGGCGTCCATCACGGCGTTGGCGACGTCGCTGGCCTCGGCGCGGGTCGGGCGGGCGTTGGTGGTCATCGACTCCAGCATCTGGGTGGCGGTGATGACCAGCTTGGCCCGCGCGTTGGCCATCTCGATCGCCGCCTTCTGCACGAGCGGCACCTTCTCCGGCCCGAGCTCGACCCCGAGATCGCCGCGGGCGACCATGATGCCGTCGGCGGCCTCGATGATCGCCTCCAGGCAGGCGACCGCCTCGGGCTTTTCGATCTTGGCGATGATGAGGGTCGGCGGTCGGCTGCTCGCCCCCGGGATGTTGGCGCGCGCCGCGGCGATCGCCTGCCGCGCGGCGTGGATGTCGCTCGGCGAGCGCACAAACGACAGCGCCAAAAGGTCCACCCCAAGCTGCTGGCCGACGATCAGGTCCGCGTGATCCTTGTCGGACATCGACGGCGTCGAGACCTTCACGCCCGGCAGGTTGACACCCTTGTTGTTGGACAGCGGGCCGCCGACGAGGACGCGGCAGATGACCTCGCGGCCCTGGATCTCCAGCACCTCCAGCTGCAGCAGGCCATCGTCGAGGAGCAGCAGGTTGCCCGGCCGCGCGTCGTCGGGCAGGCCCTCGTAGGTGATGCTGGCGCGGCTGGCGTTGCCGACGATCTCCTCGGTGGTCAGCACGAACTCGCTGCCCGCCTCCAGGACCGTGCCCGGGGCGATCTTGCCGACGCGGATCTTGGGACCCTGCAGGTCCTGCAAGAGCGCCACCGCGCGCCCGCGCTTGCCCGCCTGCTCGCGCACCGCCGTGACCACTGCCGTGTGATCGGCCGGCGAGCCGTGCGAGAAGTTGAGCCGAACGACGTCCATGCCCTCGTCGATAAGGTGGCCGATCACCTCTGGGCTGCGGCTGGCCGGGCCGATCGTGCAGACGATCTTGCAGCGGCGAAACGGACTAGCGAGCGGGTGCTTCTCCAGCGCGGGAACGGGCGGGGCTGGGGGTGATGCCATCAGTGAATACCTTCCAGGAGTGGATTCCTTCCAGGTAGCCGCAGCGTCGAGCCCGTCATGCCGGGCAGCGGCCGCGGCATGGACTTGGGGACGGCGCTGTGCCGAGTGATACGAGTTTACACCCTTAGCCCTTATATCGTTATAGCCGCTGGAAGCCGGTGGCTTTTCTAAAACTACCGCGCCGGCTGCCGGGCCCAGTTGCATCCGCGCTGGCGTGCAAGGCGTGCTTGCGGTAAAAGCGCGCCCAGGGAGGTCGCGGACTTGCAACGACCGATGAAACGGACCCCGGAGGCTTCTCGGGTCCCCGCAGAGCGATGGACACCGCGGGCGCGGGCCGCCGGCCGCGGCTTGCTTGGGCTGGGTGTGACGCTGGTCACTGCCTTCGGTGCCTTCGGTGCCGCCGGCTGCACCCACACCAAAGAGCCCGAAGATCTGCGCGGCCAGGACGTGCGCCTGATGCTCGTGCACACGGCCGATGTTCACTCGCGGCTCCTGCCGTATGAGTACGCGCCCAACCTGCCGGATCGCAACCTGGGCCTGCTCACCCTGCCCGGGGTGTGCCGCAGCGACGCGGTGTGCAGCACCGACTTCGGCAAGTCGTGCACGAGCGACAGCGACTGCCCCGGCTTCCCCACCGCCACCGTCGGCGGGATCGCGCGCATGGCCACCGTGGTGGCGCGCCAGCGGGCGCGGGCGCCGCGGTCTCTGCACCTGGACTCGGGCGACATGTTCCAGGGGGCGCCAATCTTCAACGTCTTCAACGGCGAGACCGAGATCCGCTCGATGGGACACCTGGGAGTCCAGGGCATGGCGCTCGGCAACCACGAGTTCGACAAGGGCGCGGTGCTGCTGGGCCTTGAGCTCATGAACAACGGCCCGAGCTTCCCCATCCTCGCCGCCAACTACGAGTGGGCCGACCCCAACGACCCGCGCGCCCCCAAGCTCGGCCGCGTCATCCAGCCGTACGCGGTCTACAACGTCCAGGGCGTGCGCATCGGCGTCATCGGGCTCGGCAACATCTCGTCGCTCAATAGCTCGGTCGAGGGGGATAACTCGCTCGGCCTGCGGGCGCGCGATGCCAAGCAGGCGGTAAACGATCTGGTGCGGGTGGTGCGGCCGCAGGTCGATCTGGTGGTGCTGCTCAGTCACCTGGGGCCCGATGACGACGCCAACGTCGCCTCGGACGTCACCGGCAACGCGGCGACCGAGGCGATGAACGACCCCAACGCGCAGATGCTCGGCGATGTCTCGGGCATCGACATCGTGCTGGGGGGGCACCTGCACGTCGTCTACAACCCGCCGGTCGACCTGTCGCACTACGACGACCAGGGCGCCTTTCAGGGCCACACGATCATCGTCAACTCGGGCGCCTTCGCCAAGTTCGTCGGCTCGCTCGACCTGGTGGTCCACATGGCCGATCCGCAGGCCGCTGATCCGGCGCAGCGGCGCTCGTTCATCAAGAGCTACACCTATCAGGTCACGCCGGTCACCGACCGCCCGTGGCAGGCCGGCGATCCGACCGACCCCTGCGACCCGAGCATCCGCTGCGATCCGCCGCACCCGTCAAACCCCGCCGTCAGCTGCCCGTACGCCGGCCCGATGCCGCCGCCGCAGCCGCGGGTGGTCTGCATACCGCCCGACGGGGAGATGGCGCGGCTCATGGAGCCGTACGAGATCAAGATGAAGCAGCGGCTGAACCTTGGTCAGGTGTACGCGGTGGTGCCGTGTCCGGCCGGGGCGAGCACCTGCCCCAAGGTGCTGCGCAACGATCCGGGCGGCGGCGACTCGCAGCTCGGGAACCTCGTGGCGACGGCGATGCGGCTGCGGCGGCGGGTCGAGGCGGACTTCGCCATCACCAACTCGCTGGGCATCCGCGCCGACTTCGAGTCCGGGCCGCTGACGCTGGAGCAGCTTTACAACGTCTTCCCCTTCGATAACACGATCACCACCCAGTTCCTCTCCGGCGACGAGGTGCTGCAGATGCTCGACTTCGTCGCCGCCCGCACCAGCGAGCGCGGCTGCCGGACCCAGGTCCAGGTCTCGGGCATCTACTTTTCGCTGGCCTGCGACAACCGGCCGCTCAAGGATCGCAGCGTGCCCACGAGCTGCAGCGCCCGGCAGAGCGCGACCGCCGCGCAGGAGCAGGGCTGGGTCGGCTCGCACGCCTACGATATAGTCCTCGGCGACGGCTGCCGGCGGCCCGATGGCTCGGTCGACACCACCTCCTGCCGGCCGCTCGACTGCTTTGCCAGCTACAAGGTTGCGGTCAACGACTTCATCTCGGTGGGCGGCTCGGGCTTCGTCGTCCTCAAGCGCAACACGACGCGGTTCAACACCGGCATCAGCCTGCGCGACGCCCTGGCCGACTACATCCGCACCCTGTCGCTCGACCCGCAGTATCGCTGCAGCGGCAGCGACCCGAGCTGGGGGAACATCAAGGGCAAGGGCCCGAGCGGGCTCTTCGACTACAGCAACGTGACCTGCCTGCTGCCGGCCGCCGGGGCGCACGACGGCCGAATCCGCCCGTCGGTGCGCTAGTCCCAGGAGGACAAGATGGACGCGATGCGCCTACTTACTCGTTTTGGCCGGCTCGGCCTGCTTGCGCTGGGGCCGCTGTTGCTTGTGCAGTGCGACTACGCCACCCCCGGCGAGCACCGCCTGACCAGCTTCCGGCTGACCCTGCAGAGCCCCAAGCCGAGCGAGCTCGGCACCCCCAGCGCGCCGCAGCGCAGCGACAGCTTGCGCTTCGATGTCGAGGCCCTCGACGAGAAGGGCCAGCTCATGCCCGAGAGCCCGATGCTGAGCGCGTTCGTCGCCGCCGGTGGCTCGCGGCTGTCGCTGCTAAACCCGTGCGCCGCCGCCCCGCCCGGCGGTGACCCGATCTGGCTCCTGCAGCGCTTCCCGCTGACCGCCGGGCGCGCCAGCAACGTCGCCGTCGATCTGAGCTCCCCGGTCATCTTCGGCCGCATCGAGCTCAACCTGGAAGACCCGCTGAGCCAGGCCCTGAGCAGCTCGCCGTCGCTGTACTTCCCCAACCCGACGATCAGCCGGCTGGTCACGCCGCTCGATCCGACCGCCGCCAACGCCTCGTACTGCTCGCCGTTTCTGAGCCGCCAGGTCGTCATCGACCACGCCAGCGGCAGCGGCAAGCTGGTCGTCTCGTCGCTGTTCCAGACCGGCATCGGCGTCAGCGACAGCGCCACCCCCGAGTACGGCAGCCTCTACGTGTTCACCTTCAGCCAGCCGTCCAGCGCCCTGCGCCTGGGCACCGTGGTGACGCGCCTGGCCGGCTCGATCGCCAAGTTCAACGGCATGACCCAGCTGGCCAACCCGGCGATTGCCGCCACCAGCGAAGTCCGGCCGGACCTCGTGCCCGAGCCGATCACGCTCGACGCCAGCCGCCTGCCCGACAACAAGGCCGCCGACCCGGTCAACAACCGGTGGCTGACCAAGTACATCGCCGCCCCCGCCCGCATCACCGGCACCATCTGCGAGGTGCAGAACGATCCGAGCCGGCGCGACAACTGGCTCAAGTACAACACCGTGGTCATCAACCTCGTCGACTCGGATCCGGCCAGCACCGACGGCTGCACCCCCGGCGTCGATTTCTCGTTCCGCTACTTCTCGGTCCAGCTGCCCGGCAAGGGCTTCGCCGGCTTCGATCCCCTGAAGCTCGCCGGCACCGAGGCCAGCTTCGTCGGCATGCTGATGAACAGCGCCAGCAAGTCGGGCAAGACCCTGTACTGGACGGTCGCGGTCCGCACCGCCAGCGATGTCTGCCTGACCCCCCGCACCGGCTGCCCGTAATCTTCAATTAGGAGTGGGTGGCACCGGAGGCGGGGGCCAGGGCGCGGGAGCGGCGGGGTGCCGCAGGTGACAGGACCCGGCTCCGGTTCGTATTTCGTTTGGCGCGTGGGGCTACGCGCCGGCCTTTTTTCCCGCCGGCGCGGTCCACTGCGAGCGCATCACCACCGGCAGCTGCAGCGCCCGCTCGCGCTCCAGGTCCAGGTTGCCCAGGTGCAGCGACAGCGGCGCCTGCACCCACTTGTAGATCGAGCGGGTAAACAGGCTGGCGAACTTGTCCGTCCAGCCGGTCAGCGTCACCGCGTCGTACGCCGGGAACAGCTGCGGCAGCACCGTCGCGATCTCGGTCGCCGACAGCTTCTCGTTGCAGTAGAGCGCCAGGCAGGCGTCGAGCACCGGGTAGGGCATCAGGTCACGCTCGTCCTGCTGGCTCGGCGCCAGCTCGGCGCTCGCCGGGACCTTGATCGTCTCGCGGATGCCGTCGAGGTTCTCGGTCGCCAGCAGGTAGTCGAGCAGGTAGTTGACGACCGTCTTGGGCAGGTTGGCGATCGGCGCCAGGCAGCCCATCAGATCGCCGCCCACGGTCGTGTAGCCGACCGCCTTCTCGCTCATGTTGCCGGTCTGCAGGAACAGCCCCCCGACGGCGTTGGACCAGTTCCACATCCGCTGCGCCCGCAGCCGCGACTGGATGTTCTGCAGCGTCAGCGGCGTCAGCTCCTCGCCGGGCTGCAGCATCTGCTTGGCCGCCGCGGCTTCGCGATCGAACGCATCATCGATCGACAGGATGGTCAGCGGCACCCCCAGCTCGCGCGCCGTCACCTCCGCCGCGTGCCGCGTCTCTGCCGACGAGTAGCGGGTCGGCATGTAGAAGGCGCGCAGCACCTGGGCGATGCGCTCGGCGCGCTGCTCGGGCGAGCGCGGCGGGCCCCCGCGCAAAAGGTAGCGGTGGGCGATCAGCAGGCACAGCAGGCTGTCGCGTCCCCCCGACAGCGCGACCCCGATCTGCTTGAACGCCCCGGTCTTCTCGAAGTAGTCGCCCACCCCCAGCGCCATCGCGTCGAGGAGCTCCTCGCAGAACCGCGTCCGCTCGGGCAGCGGGCTGTCGTCGCCGGGCAGGAAGAAGTTGCTATGCGTCGGCACCGGGAAGGTCAGGGCGCGCGCCCCGGTTGTCGGCTCGCGGGCCTTTATGAGGTAGCTGAACTTGGGACCGAGCGTCGGCACCTCACCGCTCGGGTCCACCTCGTGCAGCCGCAGGTCGCCGCGCTCGCTGAACTCGATGCGGTCGTTGCGCCAGGTCGTGTTCTCGCTGCGCAGGCGCCGCACCCGGTCGAGGTCGATGGTGATCGCCGAGGTCCCGGCGCGGAACCGCGGCGCCTCGTGCACCACCCGCCCGGCGTGCGCGACGTAGCCGCCGCCGTCGAACACCAGCCCGTCGTTGGCCCCCACCGCGTTGACGTAGGCCGCCGCGACGAGGTTATCCGAGGTGCGCGTGCACATCATCTCGCGCCGGGTCGCGGTCACCCCGATGCGGAACGGCGAGGCCGACAGGTTCAGCACGAGCTCGGCGCCGAGGTAGCAGCGGCGGCGCATCGGCCCGTCGGGGGACCACATGTCCTCGCAGACCTCCAGGGCCACCGTGCCAAAGTCGAAGCGGAACAGCAGATCGCCGAACGGCACCCGCCCGAGCGGCCCCAGCGCGAGCTGCAGGAAGAGCCCCGGGACGCCGCGCGCCAGCGTTCGCGCCTCGTAAAAGACGTTGTAAAGGGGCAGCTTCTCCTTGGGCACGATGCCCAGGACCTTGCCGCGGTGGACCAGCGCCGCGCAGTTGTAGATCGAGTCGAGCGCCGGCACCAGCAGGCCGACCGCGAACGCCATCGGCAGCGCCCGCGTCTCCGCGGCGATGCGGTGCAGCGCCTGCTGCTGCGAGCTGACGAAGCTCGGCCACAGCAGCAGGTCCTCGGGAGAGTAGCCGCCGAGCGCCTGCTCGGGCAGCGCGGCGATGGTGACGCCGTCGCTGGCGAGCTCGTGACAGGCGGCGATCACGTGCGCTGCGTTGTCGTCGATGGCCCCGATGGTGCTGTTGATGTTGCCAAGACCGAGCCGCACGAGCCGCATCGCTTCCTCCGAGTCAGGCCGCCGCGGCGGCGATCAGTTGTGGACTGTCTCTAGCAGGGGTCTCGCGGCGAATCCAGCTCTGTGCTGCTTCCTACGGCCCCGCAGCTTGCCCGGCCGCCGCGGCGCTCGCGGGGGCGCCAGCATCGCGGCCCGCCGGGTCCGCCTGGCAGGCGCGGGCGAGCGGCTCGTCCAGGTCGCAGTCGGCGATGGCGCACAGCTCGAAGTCGCGCCGCAGGTGCGCTGACAGGTGCCGCAGGACGGCCGGTAGCAGACTTGCGACCGTGACCGGCTCGCCGGCGAGCCGCGCCCCTTCGGCGTGCAGCGAGGTCATGACCCGCGCCGACAGCCCGCACGGGTTCAGGGTCGAAAACCGCGACAGGTCGGTGGTCACGTTCAGGGCGAAGCCGTGGAAGGTCACCCAGCGCCGGACCGCGATCCCCAGCGAGACGAGCTTGCGCTGCTCGTCGGCGGTCCACACGCCGGTCTGGCCCGCCTTGCGGCCGGTTGCGACGCCGCACTCGGCGCACAGGGCGGCCAGGCCGTCCTCCAGGGCGCGCAGGTAGGCGTGCAGGTCGCGCTCGCCCCAGGGGTCGCCGTGCTCGGCGCCGCGCCCCGGCTGCAGGCTGAGGATGGGGTAGCCGACGAGCTGCCCCGGCCCGTGGTAGGTGGCGTCGCCGCCGCGCTCGATCTCGAAGACCGGGAACCGCGGGTCGAGGATGTTGGCCTGCGCCCGCTGGCGCCGCCCGACTGTGATCACGTCCGGGTGCTGGCACAGGAGCAGCAGGTCCTGGCCCTCACCGCGCGCCCGCCGCTCGACCAGGAGCTGCTGCAGCCGCCACGCCGTGCCGTAGTCGAGCTCGCCCAGGTAGACGGCGGCGGCGCGGGCGGCGCTCTGGCTCGGCAGGCAGTTCGGCGCAGACATCGCTCAGACTTTGCCAGAAGCCTTGGGGATGCGCCCGTAGAGTTTGGTGACGTGCCGCAGGTGCTCGATCCGCCCGTCGTCGAGCTGGCCGGGCAGCAGGCGGAACTTCCAGTTGCCCTCGGGGATTCCCGGCGTGTTCATGCGCGCGACGTTGCCCAGGCCGAGCACGTCCTGCACCGGCACGATGACGGTGTCGGCGACGGTGCTCATGGCGAGCCGGATGAGGGCGAAGTGCACGTAGTCCGGGCTCGGGTTGTGGCCCATGTAGTCGTTGATCTTGTCCCGCTCGCGCGCGGCCTGGGCGGCGGTGCGCGTGCCGTCGGTCTCGCCGCGGTACCAGCCGACGATGGTGGCGTTGTCGTGGGTCGAGGTGTAGACCACCATGTTCTTGCGCACCGCCCACGGCCGGCCGTCGTAGTTGTCGTCCTCGCCGAAGCCGAACTGGAGGACGCGGATGCCGGGGAACTCGAAGCGGTCGCGCAGCTCCTCGACGTCGGTGGTGATCACCCCGAGGTCTTCGGCGATGTAGCGCGCCTCGGCGGTCTCGGGGTGCTCGCGCAGGGACTGGAACAGCGAGCTGCCGGGGCCGGGGACCCAGCGGCCGAGCTCGGCGGTCTCGGCGTCGCCGGGGACCTCCCAGTGGGCGGCGAAGCCGCGGAAGTGGTCGATGCGCACCCGATCAAACAGGCGGGCGGCGCGCTGGACGCGGCGCTTCCAGAACGCGAAGCCGTCCTCCGCCATCGCCGACCACTCGTAAAGCGGGTTACCCCACAGCTGGCCGGTCTTGGAGAAGTAGTCCGGCGGCACCCCCGCCTGCACGCGCAGCCCGCCGTCGGGGTGGAGCAGGAACTGCTCGCGGGTCGACCACACCTCGACGCTGTCGTGGGCGACGAAGATCGGCACGTCGCCGATGAGCTCGATGCCGGCGGTGCGCGCCGCGCTGCGCAGGGCGGCGAACTGGCGCTCCACCTGCCACTGCATGAAGCAGTGCAGCGAGCAGCGCGCCGCCAGCCGCACCCGCGCCTCGGCGAGCGCCGCCGGCTCACGGTCGCGCAGCGGCGCCGGCCACAGCGTCCACGGGCGCAGCCCGCACTCTTCCTTGATCGCCATGAACAGCGAGTACTCTTCCAGCCAGTCCTTCTCGGCGACGCAGTAGGCGATGAAGTCGCGCGAGAGGTGCCCCAGATCGACGTTGGCGCCGACCGGCTGGCCGAGCTGCGCCGCCTGCAGCCGCATCCATGCCTTCTCGAGCAGCGGGCGCTTGTAGGCCTGGGCCGCCGCGTAGTCGGCCTCGGCGCTCGCCGGCGGCGCGGTCTTCAGGTCGGCGGTGTCGAGCAGGCCCATGGCGCGCAGCGCCTCCATGCTGATGAGCAGCGGGCTGCCAGCGATCACCGACGCGGTCTGGTAGGGCGAGTCGCCGTAGCCGGTCGGCCCGATGGGCAGCACCTGCCAGGCCCGCTGGCCGCCGCGCACCAATCGCTCGAGGAACTTGTGGGCCTCGGGGCCGAGGTCGCCGACGCCGCCCGGGCCGGGCAGGGAAGTGAAGTGTAGAAGTAGCCCGCTGTGACGCAAAGAGTCTCCCTCCGTCATAAGATCCAGGCCGGGCGGCGCGCCCCGGCGGCGGGGCGGCGGTCGCGGCCAGATCGCTCTAGAGTTCCTGATCCCGGTCCTAGTATACGAGCGGGCCGCGGCCTACGGGCGTGGATTCGCTTGGTACGCCGCCCGGCGAAGGCGCGAACCCCGCTGCGCTCGGCAGGGCCGGTTCCGGGCGGTGCACGAGTATGTCTTAGCTGGGCGCCGCTTCGCTGCGCGCCGTACTTTTTGGCCTTACCCAGGCCCTGCCCAGCTTCGCTGCGGGCTGCAAGTTTCAGGGCGCTGTACCAAGGCGCCGGCGCGGTGACTCGCGACGGCAGGGCGCGCCGTAAAGCGTCGCGTTGACTTTGCCCGCTGTCGGCTGTCACGATCGAGGCAGTCGCGGAAGGAGCGCTCCCATGCCCGAGACCAAGACCGAGACCGAGACCGAGACCGAGCCTAGGGCAAAAACCGACCCGTCGCCCGCCGCTGTCCAGGCCCCGGCAGCCCTGACTGCGGACGAGGCGCGCGCCGCGGTGGGGCCCGCCGCGCCGAGCTTTCTGCGCCTCGACGCCGGGGTGGCGCTCCTGGTGGTGGCGGTGTGCGCGTGGAAGCGGAGCGTGTTCTTCGACCTCGCGGACAGCTCGGTGCTGGCCCTCGCGCTGCTCTTGCCGGTGGGCAACCTGGCGGTGGGGCTTTGCAGCCTGCGCGCCTACAAGCTGCGCCAGGCGGCTCTCCAGTACCGCATGGCGCTCCGGGCGGCGCTGACGCTTCATTACGGCTACCTCGG